>PBKH01000053.1 GCA_002721375.1 Verrucomicrobiales bacterium | reverse complement strand
CAACTACGTCACCAATGCCGGCGATCAAAAGGCACTGCTCAACGAGGTGCAAGGCGTCGAGGAACGCTGCCGCATGCGAATGGTCGACAATGTCGCCAACAAGGGCAAGGAACCATTCAAAGACATACTACGCTCCGAAGTCGACCAACTCGCTTCTGTCTCCGAACAGGCACGCGGCGAGTTCACAAACATCATCGACCAGTTGCCGTTGGCCTACAATGACGTCACTGCCATTTTCCGAAGCGTTGAGAAAAAGAACCCCGGCAATGGTGGGTTATTCTCCATTTTTGTCAGCGACCTATGCAAAGGCTGCGGCGAATGCGTTCAGGTTTGCGGTGATCACGATGCACTGCGCATGACCCGCGAGACGCCAGAACTCAACGCCGAATTGGCCACCGCGCAGGTGTTCAGTCGATTACTTCCGGATACGAGCCAGAAATTCCTTGGCCTTTACAACGACGACACACCTGAGAATTCCCGTGAGGCCGCCTTACGCAACCACCTTATGGTACGGCGTAATTACGAGGCGCTCGTCAGTGGTGATGGCGCTTGTGCCGGTTGCGGCGAAAAAAGCGTGCTGCGTGCCGCAGCCTCAGTCACCGAGGCATATATGCGCCCAATCTTCCACAAGAAAGCGGCCCGCTTGCGTGAGGCGGCGACCGAACTGGAGAATAACGGCGTGGCCAAGCTCGAAGCCCTCAAGGCCCGAAGCAAAGAGGATCACAAGTGGTTCACTTGGTCTGTAGCCCACTCCGTGATGGACCTTGGTGGCGAGAATGACGAGGACACTGCCAAGCGCTTGGCTAAGCATGGCGAGATCACCAATCAGGAAATCATCGATGCCCTATGTGCAGTGCTAAGGCAAGACGCCTTCAACCACCGCGACCTTCAGGCAATTGATGGACGTCACCCGAACGGCATGAGCGTCATGTACATGGGCGCACACACTGGCTGTAACACCGTATACGGTTCTACACCTCCTTCCAATCCGCATCCGTACCCTTGGATGAACTCCCTTTTTCAGGATGGCGCCACAATTAGCTGGCTCATCGGTGAGGCGGCCATTGTAAACCACGCACGCCGCTCGGTCGTACCTGAGCGTTTGGCCAATGCACTGCTCACCCGCGAAAACAATATCAGCTCGCATGCGGAATATTTCAACCTAACCCACCTTGACGACTCGTTGATGACCGACGACGAGATCCGGGAACTGCCCAAGGTATGGGCCATCGGCGGCGACGGCGCAATGGGTGATATCGGCTTCCAAAACGTCTCAAAGGTCGTCTTGCAGAACAAGCCGAACGTGCTGATGCTCATGCTCGATACTCAGGTATATTCCAACACGGGCGGTCAAAACTCGGACAGCTCGAATATGCTCGGCGGCTACGACATGAATCAGTTCGGCGTCGCATCTCAGGGTAAGCTTGTCGAGAAAAAGAGTGTCTCCGAGGCCTTCATCAGCGGCCATGGCTCACCGTATGTGGCGCAGGTCTCCATGGCCAACAGCGCAAAAACCTATCGAGCAATGCTCGACGGCCTCGAATATCGTGGCACCGCATTCTATCAGTGCTACACCACCTGCCAACCGGAGCATGGTGTAGCGGATCACATGTCCGCTGACCAGGCGCGACTTATCCGCGACAGCCGCGGCATGCCGGAATTTGTTTATAACCCGCGCGCCGGCGAGACTCAGCAGGAATGCCTCGATCTCAAGGGCAACCCGTCGGTCAAGCGCGACTGGTGGGAGCACAAGTACAAGTCCACCGGCGAGAAATACAACTACACCGTTGCCCACTGGGCGATCACTGAGGCACGCTTCCGTAAGCACATCAAATCCATTCCAGAGAGCAGTGCGAGCGAGTTCATCCACATCGATAACATGCTCATCTGTATCACGCAGCAAGACGTAACCTATCGCAACGTGTTTAAGGAGGATCACGTCGCCTACGTCCCTGACTTTGGCGTCTACTTCAAGGCTGAGGTCGGCGGCAAATTCAAGTACTTTACCATCAGCCGACAGATGGTTCTATTTGCCATCGAACGTCGCAAAGCCTGGCGCATGCTACAGAGTAAGGCCGGCGTGGAAAATAAGGATTATCCCGCACAGAAAGCTCTGCTCAAAAAAGTCGAAAAAGGCGAACTCACCCGTGACGAACTGATCAATCGCGGCTGGGAACTGCTCAACGAGGAACTCGAAGCCGTCACGGCTTAACAAGCGTCTCAATCCAATTACCCAAAGCCCTCGCCAGACGGGGGCTTTTTTATTGCGCTTGACCAAGAGCGGACACGACAATCGGGGCATGCAGCTTTTTCTCCGCGGCAAGTGGCGTGATCTCAGCAAGAAAACGGAGGTTGTGAATCCATTCGACGGCTCGGTTATCGACACAGTGCCAAGCGCGTCTCCCACCGAAATCACGGCTGCAATTGATGGTCTGATTAAAGGTAAGGAGACCATGCGCAATATGCCCTCTCACCAGCGCGTCGAAATTCTCCGTAGGACTGCCGTACTGATGAGCGAGCGGCAGGAGGAATTAGGAAGACTAATAAGCACTGAGGAAGGCAAGATATTGGCCGAGGGCCGAATCGAGGCCGGACGCGCCGCCGAAACAATCGATCTCTCCGCCGACGAGGCACGACGGTTGAACGGCGAAACTTTACCTCTGGATTCCACTCCAGGCGGCATTGGCAAACTGGGTTTCACTCTCCGGATACCATGCGGTATAGTCGCGGCGATCACCCCATTCAACTTCCCGCTGAACCTCGTCGCACACAAGATTGGGCCGGCAATCGCGGCCGGCAACGCAGTACTCCTCAAACCAGCCTCCGACACCCCTCTATCTTCACTCAAACTAGTAGAGCTGCTGCTCGAAGCCGGGCTACCGGAAGAGGCTATCGCATGCATCACCGGTTCCGGTGCAGCGCTTGGCCAAGCGATTTGCAGCGACTCACGGGTTCGCAAAATCAGCTTCACCGGCAGTGCTGAAGTGGGCGAACAAATCTGCCACTCGGCAGGATTAAAGCGAGTCACAATGGAACTTGGTTCGAATAGTCCTGTCATCGTTCTCGACGACGCCGACCCGCAGAAGGTTGCCGACGCCATCGCTATCACTGGCTTTGCCAATGCTGGCCAGGTGTGCATCTCTTCGCAGCGCATCCTCGCCACGGCCCGTATCCACGACAACCTTGTCGACGCCCTCACCGCCCGTATCAAACAACTCACCAGCGGCAATCAACTCGATGAGCAAACACACGTTGGCCCGCTCGTTCGTGAGCGCGACGCGCAGCGTGTAGAAGAGTGGATTAGCCAGGCCCAACGCAATGGAGCTCAACTCCGCTGCGGCGGCAAACGTCAGGGCTCGGTGATTCAGCCGGCCGTGCTGGCTAACGTCACTAGCGAAATGCGAATGAGCTGCGAAGAATTGTTCGGTCCGGCTGTCGGCGTAAGCCGTACGGAAACTATCGACGAAGCCATTCGCCTGGCTAAGGACACCCGTTTCGGACTCAGCGCTGCTGTTTTCACACAGGACATCGACAAAGCCATACGGTTTGCTCGGGAGGTCGACAGCGGTAACCTACACATCAACTTTGGTACCGCCTGGCGTGCCGAAATCATGCCTTACGGCGGTCTCAAGGACAGTGGAGTGGGCAAGGAAGGGCCACGATATGCTGTCGAAGAAATGACCGAGACCAAGATGGTGGTCATCCACTGATCGCTTGGCCAAGCGCATATGAATTGGTAAGTTTTCGGGCACTATTTCAGAACCATGAAACGATTCATCACTCTTTTCATACTGCTAACCGTGTTGTTGACTACTATCCACGCAACATCCGATCGACCCAATATTTTGTTTGTCTTCACAGACGACCATGCGCCACATGCCATCGGCGCTTACAACGGGTGGCTGAAATCGGTCAACCCCACCCCGGTCATTGATACGCTAGCCAAGGAAGGTATGCTGTTTGAGCGAAGTTTCTGCTCCAACTCCATCTGCGGACCAAGCCGCGCGGTAATCCTAAGCGGCAAGCACAGTCACAAGAATGGATTCATGAATAACGGCAACTCGTTTAATTGGAACCAGCAAATCTTCCCTAAAATCCTTCGAAAAAACGGATATCAAACGGCGATCTACGGCAAAAGCCACCTAAAAGGCAAACCACAGGGATTCGATGACTGGGCTGTCCTGCCAGGCCAAGGTCTCTATTACAACCCTGACCTGATCTTTCCCGACGGCCGCCGCCGCGTCGATGGGTACTGCACAGACGTGGTCACCGACCTCGCTGTAAACTGGCTCAAGGAGAAGAGAGATAAGAGCAAGCCTTTCATGATGATGGTACAGCACAAGGCCCCTCACCGTAACTGGATGCCGGCCCTGCGACACCTGAGCCTTTACGAAGATATCGAAATTCCTGAGCCACCGACACTATTTGACAAGTGGGAGGACAACGCTCCACCGGCACGGCATCAGGAACTAGAGATCGACAGGCACATGGATCTGAACTACGACCTATTCGTCGATCTCACCCCGGAATTCAACCAACCGCCATCACAGAAACGGCAAGATCGTTCCGCCTGGCACAACATGAAGCGCATGAGCAAAGAGCAGTTGACCAAATGGCGAGCCGCCTATGGACCAAAGGACAAGGCATTCCACAAAGCCAAACTGAAGGGCAAAGATCTTGTTCGCTGGAAATTTCAACGGTATGCCAAGAACTATCTCCGCTGCGTCAAGGGTGTAGACGAAAGTATCGGCCGACTGCAGGATACCCTCAAGGAACTCGAACTCGCTGAAAACACGGTAGTGATCTACTCTTCCGATCAGGGATTCTACATTGGCGACCACGGTTGGTACGACAAGCGCTGGATGTACGAGGAGTCGCTGATGATGCCGTTTATAGTCAAGTGGCCGGGTGTAACCAAACCGGGCAGCCGCAACAAGAAACTCATTCAGAACCTCGACTACGCCGAAACATTTCTAGACATGGCCGAAGCACCAATCCCGATCGACATGCAAGGCCGTTCCCTCGTACCTCTGCTCAAAGGGCAAACCCCGGATGACTGGCGCAAGAGCATCTACTACCACTACTACGAATACCCAAGCGTCCACATGGTACCGCGCCACTATGGCATTCGTACCCAGCGCTACAAGTTGATGCACTTTTACCAGTTCGGTGATGAATGGGAATTGTACGACCTTAAAAACGACCCTGACGAATTGAGCAACCTATATGGCAAATCGGAACATTCGCAGCTACAGAATCGCATGAAAAAGCGCTTGGCCAAGCTTCAGCAACATTACGAAGACAACAGCGATATTTCCGAGAAACCTGACAATTGGAAGGCTCAAATGCGGGGCAAAAAATAATTCAATACGGCCAAAAAGGTCTTTTGACTAATTAGCTCAAGTCTTTTAATCTTTTTCCGTGTGGTTTTGCTAAGGAGCAGGGAAATCACTTGGTTTTCAAACTAAGTGATATGGAGGGTTATTAGCGACCAAACCAACTCCCCCCACTTTTTTTATTAACTGGATGCTTTTGTAAAAAAGCAGTGTAAGTTTTGCTATATTTATTGAATGATCGATATCGATTCTGTTGAAACTAGGGAATGGCTTGATGCAATTGATTCCGTCATCAAGGCGGAAGGCGTTGAACGCGCCCAGTTCCTTTTGGAACAGGTCATCGACGAGGCTCTGGCTAACGGAGTGGACCTTCCCACCGGAATTCATACCCAGTACTCCAACACTATTCCGCTCTCCGAAGAGCATGCCTACCCAGGGGACATCACCATCGAACGACGCATCCGGTCAATCATCCGATGGAATGCCATCATGATAGTGCTACGAGCATCGCAGAAGGATCTCGAACTGGGCGGACACATGGCCTCATACCAATCGGCTGCAGCTTTCTATGAAGTGGGATTCAATCATTTCTTCCGAGCCCCAAACGAACACGACAAGGGCGACCTGGTTTATTATCAAGGACACATCTCTCCAGGCATCTATGCCCGTGCATTTGTCGAGGATCGCCTAACTGAAAAACAACTGGACAATTTCCGGCAAGAAGTTCAAGGCAATGGACTGTCATCCTATCCTCATCCGAAGCTGATGCCCAACTTCTGGCAGTTCCCTACAGTCTCAATGGGACTCGCCCCAATCTCGGCAATTTATCAGGCGAGATTCCTGCGCTATCTTGAGAACAACGGCCTCCGAGACACATCCCGCCAGCGGGTGTATGCATTCCTTGGGGACGGCGAAATGGACGAACCGGAATCACGAGGAGCACTTGCTTTTGCCTCACGTGAGAGGCTTAACAATCTGTGTTTCCTAATCAACTGCAACTTACAGAGACTAGACGGGCCGGTAATGGGCAATGGAAAGATCATACAGGAACTAGAGGGACTTTTCCGAGGCGCCGGCTGGTATGTGATAAAGGTTATCTGGAGCAGCGATTGGGATCGTCTATTGGCCAAGGACAAGTCCGGCAAGTTACTGCAATTAATGAACGAGACCGTCGACGGTGACTACCAGAATTTCAAGTCCAAGGACGGGGCATACGTGCGTGAAAATTTCTTTGGAAAATACCCGGAGACCGCCGCGCTTGTCGAAGACATGACCGATGAGGAAATTTTTGCGCTCCGCCGTGGTGGTCATGATCCATCAAAAATATACACCGCACTGAAACGTGCGGAAGAAACNACNGACCGGCCGACCGTGATCTTGGCCAAGACCATCAAAGGTTATTCGATGGGCACCGCCGCCGAGGGCAAAAACGTCGCCCANCAGGTCAAAAAAATGGACCTCTCATCCATCATCCACTTACGCGATCGCCTTTGGCTAAAAGACCGCGTCTCCGATGAAGACATACCCAACTTCCCCTATCTAAAGCTGGAGGAAGATTCCCCCGAACAGGAATACTTGCATGCCCGAAGGAAAGCGCTCCACGGCTATATGCCGCAGCGGTCCCCCAATTTCAGCGGCGAATTTCACGTCCCTGAGCTGAAGGAATTTGAAAGCCTTTTGGGAGAACAAACCCGCGAAATCTCTACAACCCTTGCGTTCGTTCGAATGCTAAACGTCCTGCTCAAGAACAAAGCAATCTGCGAACATATTGTACCCATCGTTGCGGACGAGGCGCGAACATTCGGAATGGAAGGCCTGTTCCGGCAAATCGGTATCTACAATCCTCAAGGCCAAAACTATATGCCGCAGGATCGCGAAGGCGTCTCCTACTACAAGGAAGATAAAAGCGGACAGGTATTGCAGGAGGGCATCAATGAATTAGGAGCGATCGCATCGTGGGTGGCAGCGGCTACAAGCTACAGCACCAACGATCTCCCAATGGTTCCATTTTATATATTTTACTCCATTTTCGGGTTTCAACGGGTTGGCGACATGACATGGATGGCCGGCGACCAGCAGGCACGTGGATTCCTGCTTGGAGCAACGGCCGGGCGAACCACCCTCAACGGGGAAGGCCTACAGCACGAAGATGGACACAGCCATGTCCTTGCCAGCACAATCCCCAACTGCATCTCGTACGACCCCTCTTTTTCCTATGAAGTGGTTGTCATCATTCAGGACGGGCTCCGACGCATGTACGGACCGGATCAGGAGAACATTTACTACTACATCACACTCATGAATGAAACCTACCACCAACCGGCCATGCCGAAAGGAGTGGAGGAAGGTATTCGCCGTGGCATATACAAACTGCTTAGCCATGATGGTGACACGGGCAAGGTCCAATTGATGGGATCAGGGACCATTCTGAACGAGGTCATAAAGGCCTCCAAGATTCTCAGCGACAAATACGGTATCGGCTCTGATGTCTACAGTGTGACCTCGTTCAACGAACTCGCCCGCGACGGACATGACACAGCTAGGTACAACTTACTTAACCCCAAGACAGAGCCCCGCGTCCCATACATTGCCAGCGTGATGGGTAATGAACCGGCAATCGCCGCCACCGACTACATGAAGAATTACCCCGAACAGGTTCGTGCCTTCATCCCAGCTGAAACTTACCATGTGCTTGGCACCGACGGTTTTGGTCGATCCGATAGCCGCAAAAACCTTCGAAGCCATTTCGAGGTCAACCGGTATTACGTGGTGGTCGCCGCCCTCAGCGAGTTGGCCAAGCGTGGGGAAGTGGAGTTAAGCTCAGTCACCGATGCCATTTCGAAGTACGACATCGACGTCAATAAACCAAACCCATTGTTCTGCTAGACCCGAGAAATGGCGATTGAAATTCATTTACCGGATATCGGGACCGACTCGACGGACGTCACCGAGATTCTCGTAAACATCGGTGACACGATCGAAATGGATACGCCCATCATCGGCGTTGAGAGCGACAAGGCTGCTATGGATGTCCCTTCACCCAAAGCAGGCACGGTCAAGGAAATAAAGATAGCCGTCGGTGACTCCATTTCCACTGGCACACTTTTGCTGTTGCTCGATCCTGCCGATGATGAAGCGATCGCGACTGAAGCTGACACAGCTGAAGGAAAGCAAAAACCAGCCGAACCGGTGATCGTATTGCGTGAAGTCTCTTTACCGGATATCGGAACTGACGAGGTCAACGTAACCGATATCCTTGTGGCCGTCGGCGACGTGATCGCACAAGAACAACCGATTATCAGTGTAGAGGGCGATAAGGCTGCCATGGAAGTGCCCTCACCGCACAAAGGTAAAGTTGTAGAGACCAAGGTGTCGATCGGCGACTCTGTGAGTACAGGTGCACCACTAATCGTCCTGGAAGTCACCGAGCAACCCGACATCGCCACTCCAAGCGCACCAGTCGCCACCCCCCCCGTTGCTCGAGCACCTGTTCAGCAGCAGGTTCACCAGAGTGTCGGCAGGGAAAACAGCTTTGTTGAAAACCAAGAATATGCGCACGCATCCCCTTCAGTCAGGCGAGTGGCCCGGGAGTTCGGCGTTAACTTAGCTAAAGTCCGAGGGTCAGCCCGAAAGGGACGCATCCTCAAAGAAGACGTCCAGAATTACGTCAAAGAAGCACTGCGCGTCGTCGAATCGAGCGGAGGCGGCGACCCACTTGGCTTGCTTCCCTGGCCTGAAGTGGACTTCCATCAATTCGGCGACACCGAGGAGCAAAAGCTTACCAAGATCAAAAAACTGACCGGAGCAAACCTGCATCGGAACTGGGTACGTATTCCGCACGTCACTCAATGGGATGAGGCCGACGTTTCCGAACTGGAATCGTTGCGTAAAAAACTGAATAAAACGGAAGCCGAGAAGGAATCCGGAATTAAATTCACAATGCTCGTCTTTGTAATGAAAGCCGTGGCCACCGCGTTGCAAGAGTTACCACAGATGAACTCGTCCCTTTCCGTCGACGAGAAAACCATCGTCCTCAAGAAATACGTCAACATTGGCATCGCGGTGGACACCCCAAACGGACTGGTCGTGCCGGTTGTACGCAACGTGCACGAGAAGGACTGTTTAGCACTGATCCAAGACCTACGTGAACTCTCCAGCAAGGCCCGTAACGGCAAGCTGACAAAAAACGAAATGACCGGTGGCACATTCACTATCTCAAGCCTCGGTGGCCTGGGCGGCACAGCGTTCACCCCGATCATCAACGCCCCCGAAGCGGCCATCCTAGGTCTCTCCCGCGCTGACAAAAAGCCAGTTTGGAATGGTGAGGCATTTGAGCCTAGGCTTATGTTGCCGTTATCCCTGTCCTACGATCATCGCCTCATAGATGGCGCAGAGGGCGTCCGTTTCCTCAACTCGCTCAAGGAATCACTCAAAGTAGTCAAAGAGGAGTTGCAGACCTTATGAACACGGAAATCAAAGCACAGGTCGTGGTGCTTGGCTCCGGTCCTGCTGGATATTCTGCTGCCTTCCGGGCTACCGATCTCGGCCTGGACACCGTAATAATAGAGAGGTTCTCAAAACTTGGCGGCATCTGCCTCAACGTAGGCTGCATCCCATCCAAGGCCCTCCTCCACGTAGCCAAAGTTATCAAGGAAGCCCGCGCACTTTCCTCACATGGGGTTGAATTTGGCGAACCGAAAATCGACCTAGCCAAGGTTCGTGCTTGGAAGGAAAAAGTTATCGGTCAATTGACCAAGGGATTAGAAGGCATGGCCAAGCTTCGAAAATGCCGTATCATCAACGGCTACGGAAAATTCACTGGACCCAACACAATCGCCGTCGAGGGCGAAAACGGGCAGTTCACCGTGACATTCGATCACGCCATCATCGCCGCCGGATCCAAGCCAATTCAACTGCCATTTATTCCGCACGATGACCCCCGTATTTGGGATTCAACCGATGCGCTGGAACTACAGGAAATCCCCAAACGCCTGCTGCTCATGGGCGGCGGCATTATAGGGTTGGAAATGGGCATGGTCTATCAGGCCCTTGGTTCAACCGTCGAGGTCGTTGAAATGCTCGACCAAGTTATTCCTGCCGCCGACAAGGACATCATCAAGAATTTCACCNAGGCCACTCGGGNCATTTACCATTACAAGCTAGAAACCAAGGTGACTGCCGTANAAGCGCAAAAGAATNGCATAGAGGTCACTTTCGAGACGAAGGATGGCAGCANCGAGACAAAGGAATACGACGCTGTTCTTGTCGCCATTGGCCGCACGCCAAACGGTAAGTCAATCGACGCCGAAAAGGCCGGGATCGAGTTGACCGACCNCGGGTTTATCAAGGTNGACAAACAACTCCGGACTAATATTCGACACATCCACGCCGTGGGCGACATCGTCGGTCAGCCGATGCTTGCCCACAAAGGCGTCCACGAGGGACACGTCGCTGCCGAGGTTATCGCCGGAAAAAAACATTTCTTCGATCCCAAGGTTATCCCGTCCATCGCCTATACCGATCCTGAAGTCGCATGGGTGGGCAAAACCGAGAAGGAAGCCAAGATCGAAGGAATCAACTACGAAGTCTCCATCTTCCCTTGGGGCGCATCTGGTCGTGCNCTGGCCTCCAACTGCGCCAACGGCATGACCAAGCTGATCTGGGACAAGGAAACCAAGTCTATAATCGGCGGGTCGGTGGTCGGNTCCAACGCNGGCGAATTNCTTGGCGAGATTTGCCTCGCCATCGAGATGGGCTGNGATGCGGAGGACTTAGCGCTGACCATCCACGCCCACCCCACCCTACACGAATCAATTGGNCTCGCCGCCGAGCTGTTCGAGGGCAGTATCACGGATCTGCCCAATCCAAAAACCAAGAAACAATCAAACGGCTAATTTAAGTTGCATTTAATTGATTAGAATCCTCTAACCAAACTCCAGAAATATTACGGGACGACTGCAACATTTCCGAAAAACTGGTCAGCTAAAAAATTCAAATGCGTAGCAAAAGAAATCTATTGGCCAAAAATAAGATAAGGCATAGGTAATAATAAAAAGAGGGNTGGGATTTGGACAGTANNAGTGGTTGGAACAATTTAATTTATTTCAGCATTAATCTGCTGCAACGCCTCTTCAGCTGACATCGGCAAACCTATTTGCCCTTCCGACACCTCACAATCTCTCGGNTTGATCCGAATCAGGCGTCCATCGAACTGTTCACATTTCCATCGCACCGTCCGTATAGCCTTTCCTGCACCGCACTCGATAACTACCGATCGCAATCCGCCGTGTTCAACAAACCAATTATTTAGATTTGATTCTTGTTTGCAGGCTATGTCCGGTTACCAATCAGCGTCTCCAAACATCAAAATATTTGGACGTGCCACAGCCCCGCAACTCAGGCAAACAGGCATTTGACCCAAGNCACGCATTGTCAATGGATCAACTTCAAGTTCAATCTCGCTAGCTTGCCAAATGCCNGGGCACCNTTCGCTGCATTGCAAATGATGAATGGAACCGTGGCATTCCAATATTCGGTCGTCAGAAAATNCGGCTTTCTNGAATTGGCCGTCTACATTACTNGTGAATACAAATGCTCTATCGAGAAAATGACTTGCCCATTTGAGCAATATTCCGAAACCGAGATGTGGGGTTGTTTCTCGATAGANATTAAGGCGATGCCCGTAAAATCCCCATGCCTGTCTGGGATCTGTTGCAAACCAACGTGGGGNTAGCCATGTCTTCGAATCGAANTCCCNTCTGACGNAACATGGGATACGCCTTCCAGAATCCCTCCGGACCANGAAAATCCGGCAAGCCGGAGTCAACCCCCATTCCAGCCCCGGCCCCAATAAAAATCGCCTCTGATTGTTTTATAAAATCAGCCGCAATTTTTACCCCGGATGCATCTTGCCCCATTCGATTCCGTTAGATTCTGATACTTATCGATTTGAGCTCTCGATACGGTACAAATGAGTGTCACTACGCAGAAAGAGCGCTCCGTCGCTCACAGCCGGTGAGGCCTTGAATATGCCATCCAATTGATTCAACGCGAGCACTTCGAATTGATCCGATGCGGCAACAACCGTGGTCTTTCCCTCACGGTTACAGAAGTAGATGCGTCCGCTAATCTCGACAGGCGACGCATCGTGGTTTCCACCGAGACGTTCGCGCCAATGCTCGTTGCCAGTCAAGGCATCGAGGCAANTGGCAACACCACCATCATGCACGACGAAAAGCTGTTTGCCGACCAGCAACGGCGAAGGGACGTGAGGAATGCCCTTGGAATTCTCCCAAACGATCTGATCATCACTAAGCCGGCCCTTACCTGGACGAACAGCATAAACACAGAAGTGATCCTGCCGAATCGAGCCAACTACATAAAACAGGCCATTACCGTACGATGGCCGGCCCACAATGGAAAACCCATCGTACGGCATCCACCAAAGTTCGGCACCAGTTTTGAGGTCATAAGCCGCAACGTGATCAGCACCGGAGCAAACCAGTTGCGGAGTGCCATCAACCGGCTGAACAAGCGGAGTAGAATAAGCCATCTTTGCAATTGAGCGTTTCTTTGCAGCAGCTTCAAGATGTGCCCTTGGCTNCTTCCATCTAATCTTTCCCGTCCGTTTGTCGAGCGCCACAATAAACTGGTGATCTATACCGTCGCACGTGAGGATCAACAGGTCGCGATGAAGGATCGGCGAGCTAGCCGCCCCTTGGATCACGTTGTAATCAAACTCTGTATTTTTCCAAAGAATACCACCTGCTGTATCGAGACACACAGTGCCGCGAGGGCCAAAGTGGACGTACACACGTTCGCCATCCAGCACCGGTGTCGGCGAAGCATAGCCNTTCAAGCGATGACGAGGACCAGAATCCTTCGGCGTCAGCACCTCGATGTTGTACAACAACGCACCACTGGTTTTATCGATGCATACCGCATGGAGAGACTTGCCCTCGNCCTCTGCACCGGTCATCCAGACCTGATTTGCGGCAATCACCGGCGACGACCAACCTTGACCTGGCACAGCCGATTTCCAGGTTATATTACGGTCTTCCGCCCACTGGATCGGCACACCCTTTTCGTTGGAGTGCCCCTGACCGTCCGGCCCACGAAACTGGGGCCAGTCCGCCACCAATTGGGTGGTGGAAATCAGAAAAAACAGAATGAATGGCAATCGAAATTTCATGGGATTCAGGGTGAATGGATACAAAGGAAGGGTAAAAGCCGCATCTCGGATCATCAAACAACCTTTCATGTTATTGACCGGAATCAAGCCATGGTGGATCGTACGGGGTTCGCGCTGTCACACCGGCAAGNTGGTGCAGTACGTTACGAAGCAATTTTGTCAGCTTTGGATCAGCATCGAGCGCCCAACCAAACGCAATTGCCCCGGCGTTGAACACCGTACCACCCTGAGGTCGTTTCCAGTAAATCATATCCACCAATGTCCCTGTTTCCTGCTGACCAAAGCGGGCNAAATAATCTAGCACGCGAGCGTTTTCACGCTGAAGGCTAGCCATCGTCTCGATACCGACCGGTTCCTCGGGAAGAAACGCTCCANCAGGNATCGCCCCGNCGGGCGGTGCGTAGGAGGAAAGCCGNATGTCTCCTTCATGACCACAGGCCCGTCTAGGCCCGCTTTTGGCGCCTCCAAAAACGAGGCGATCTGTAAATCCAATCCGTTCCGGATTCTGAAACAAAAAATGTTCTGGCACTATTACACTGTAGTAACCGTTGTTCGCNCCGCCCCACCAGCCACTGCACTCCAAGCCGATGTTTTTCCAAGGCGGATAACCACAGTTACGCATCAGGCTGCCCCGTTTACCATCGATACTGTGGTAGATTTCACCGACACTGGCCAAGGTCCGGCCACCGATGTTCGGCCCAAATTTGCGGCACTCGATCGTACCCAACTCATCATTCACCGAGATACGCCAAAACATCGTGTTGCCAGATAGCACTGCCGNCGCGCCGCCCTGTTGCAAATAACGATCCAACCCATCGTACATCGCAGCAGACCAATACTCATCGTGGCCATTGATGATTAGTGCCCTGTAACCATCTAGCAGTTGAGGGTCGCGGTGCAGATCAAGATTGGTGATGACATCAAAATCATAACCTTGTTTTTCCAGCCAAACATGGGTGAAACGCTCACCTCGCATGAGATGAGAATAACCGACACCCGGCGCNCTGTATTGCACATCCGGACCAGCCACCGGCCAAGGAATCCTCATCCCAAGCTTATAGGTCGGTTGCCCGTGCTGGTGATCGCGATAAAAGCAGTAGGCAGATGGATTAGACGGGTCATTAGGTTGCCCGCCGGTCGGCCAGTTGCGAATTTCACGAGGCACATTTTTAGCAAATGGAGTTCCGCTATAAGCGCGCCATGTAGTGGTGGAGCACATTAACGCAAGCGGCGCCTTAGCCGCAGCCTTGGACTTGTTGACTACAAAGGTGACAGGATAGCGATGCTGTTTTCCCTTCAGTTCAAACTGAAACCAAGCCGCATAAAGACCGCTCATCGATTTTTCAGGAACACGAAACTCCTCAGTCGCCTTCCAGCCACAGTCATAAAGATCGTCAGAAGACAAGCGCAAGCCGTGGCCTCGGTTATGATCGGTTTGCGGATCGTAACTCCTGTCGTAACGCCCAACACTGCGACCGTCGAACGATGGACCTCCAATCATCCACGTCCCAAGATTCACAATTTCCCCGTCACGAAGGTTTCCTGATTCATCAGCCACCTGCCTGCCCCGCTCCTCGTCCAGAGGCCAAAATGCGGCCAGCGCTGGGTCATTCAATTCAGGTGCTTCCAATCCACGCTTTGAGAATCGCACAGCAATCTCCTCAACCGAAAGAGCACGCGTGTAAATTGCCGGCATGGCGATATCACCGTCAAAAAAATGCCTGATGATGCCGCGTTCACCGTAGGCTCCAATCCGTAATCCCGAGGACCCGGCCTTACGCGGTGCGAGTGTTTGCGATGCCTGCCACTGCGCGGCTCGTTTACCGTCCACCCAAATGGCAGCCACATTGGTTTCCCCATCCCAGACGCCTACAAGATGATGCCATTGACGGAGGTTTAGTTTTGAACCAGTNACGAGACTTTTTTCGTCAAATTCTTCTCCGGAACCAATTGAGAACACAGCCCGCCCTTCGGCATCCAAAAACAGGCCAAACCCACAATGTTCGGGATAGTCGTGCTGAGTAAGAATCCCCTGCCATGGTGAAAGTTTCCAAGGCCGCACCCAGCACTCAAGCGTCAGCGCGGTCAATTCGGCATCCGCAGACAATCCGTTTTTGACTCGGACATACGAACCGGGATGAATCGGCTGCACCCTNCTGGGTGATACCTTTTCCGACAAATAAACCGTCTCGTCGCTGGCACGATCATCGACTTGAAGCCCCAGCCGAGTGACCTCAAACCTGTACGGGACCTGACTGCTGACATGAAACCGAATAGTTTCCCCAGCCGGCACACTTTCGCGATCAGCATACGCATGCAATCCAGCTAACTCGATCGCTAAATGCGAAGCTTCAGCCCGGATGACGTTGTGTGAAGCAATCAGTGCATAAACCGAAGTCAGTAAGACTGCAGCCGATGGCCACCCGAGTTGTAAGACCATAGTTTTATTCGAATCACTCATTCAAAACCATACGAATTGGCTAACCCGCTGATTATTTGCCCCNTCGCAGATCGAGCATCGTTTTGGCAAGTGCTCTNCCAATTTTGGTGAACGTGATTGTGCTGCCAAGGTAATGGTAGGGAAAGTCAGAACCAATCTTGACCCACTCCTCTAAATTGTCGCGCCATTTGGGATAGGCCTCGTTGGCACGCTTGTCCCAGTAGATGTCGGTCGGGATCGCCTTCACGTTCCCCTTGAAATCAGNAATGTCATTCATCGANGCCTGTGCTTTTTTGACAATAGCCATGTTACCTTTGGCAGGCTTGAAGCCGTTCTGACCCATGATACCTATAGCCACCGGGAGATTTGGAACACCGAGACCTTTACGAATGTCGCGAATGAAATTCTCCATGTTCTTGGCATACTCATCCTGTAAACCGCCGTACATATCGTTCCATCCTTGAAACCAAACAAAGCCTGCGACCTCATAGCCACGACCATCGTATTGCGGAAAGCGGGTGTTGATTTCGCCCAGAGTCGTTTCGATTTCAGTCATCATCAACCGATAAAAACGACCATGACTCTCGACTACCTGTTTACGGTACTCAGCGGCCTTGACCTTGCGAATCTGATCCATTGACGCGCTNCTTTTTTCCTCAACCTCCTTNCGGNTAATCTTGGGGTTNTCTTTCTTGGCCTTGTTCCATTCATCNCGAATAAGNTTATTGTAGTCGCGCTTAATCCTGTTCTCGACCGACTCGTTGATTTGCTCATCGGGCTGCAGTCCAGAACTAGGCGGACGGAAATCACGACCGATACTCTTGCCGCCCCAAGCTGTCTTGATGAGTAGCACCGGCTCGTCGTAGTGGTTCCCCATCACGTGACCAAACTCCAGCTCCAGCCCAATGCAACCAGGCGAGCCGTAGCCAACGGTGAGTTTGCCTCGACGCTTGAGATAGTTGATCCAAACATCATCGCGNTCGATGTATTTTCCGTCCTTGTGAAAGTGCTGAAAGAAGGCCTTTGTCTCCGGGGCATGAATCTGGTGGTTAAGCAGCGGATCAATCTTGCCCTTCCCTTCCATGTTCGACTGGCCGGCAAGAATAAACACCTTCACTGGTTTGGTTTCATTGGCCACAATTGAAAAAATAAAGCCAATACCAAGCACAAATATAATCAACGATCTCATGAAGTACGCCGAGGCTACCGGCTTGAAATTGGGCGGCAAGTGGAAACTGGTCATTTTGCTTTGTCGACGCAAACGCTTTGCTACCCTGCGCGCAGCGTGGCACGCAAAATCCTCATACTTACCGAAGGCCTCTCCTCGCCGCACTCCGCAAAGACAGCCTGCAGCATTATCCGCTACCGGCGCGACGAGGTGGTGGGCGTGCTAGACACCACCGTGCCAACACAATCGGCGCAGCAGTTGCTCGAGGTCGGCGGTGATCTGCCTGTTGTCAACTCCCTCGAAGCACTGCCGGAAGCCAACGAACTGTTAATCGGAATCGCGCCCACAGGCGGCTCGCTGCCCGCCCCAATGCGGACACTGATACTTGGCGCGATCCAGCGCGGCATGAATGTGGTATCAGGGCTGCATGAATTCTTGAATGACGACCCAGAGTTTGCCGCCGCCGCTCAGACCAGTGGCTCAACTCTTCACGATCTGCGCCACAACAAAGAGCGCGATGTGGCCAAGCGAAAGGGAATCTCCGCCAGCTGCCTACGAATCCACACCGTAGGACACGACTGCAGCGTAGGCAAAATGGTGGTCTCTATCGAGGTGGCACGCGGATTGGTCAATCAAGGCGTAGACGCCAAATTCATCGCCACAGGTCAAACCGGGATGATGNTCGAAGGCGATGGTTGCCCGGTTGATGCCGTGGTGGCTGACTTCGTGAGCGGCGCTGTGGAGAAACAGATTCTTAAAAACCAGCACCATGAGGTGCTTGTNATCGAGGGGCAAGGCAGCCTCACACACCCGTGCTACTCTGCCGTNACGCTTGGCCTGCTNCACGGATGTCTCCCNGATGGCCTCATTTACTGCTACGAAATGGGCCGCACGATGGCCAAGGGAGCGAACCACATCCCGTTACCCACAATTGAGTCGCAGCGCGAACTCTACCTTTCCATGGCCAACACGGCGCATCCATGTCGATTCATTGGCGTAGCGATAAACAGCCGCAAGGTCGATGAATCTGCCTACCGCGCAGAGCAAAAACGCATCGAGTCAGAATGGTGCCTGCCGGCCTGTGATGTCTTTCGAGAGGATGCCGGACCGCTTGTGGACGCGTTACAGAAAATCCGTAAGGGATGAAATGAAACTGAGCCTCCACGAATACGAACTTCCCCTCAAGCACCCTTTTACGATTTCGCGGGGGACAGTTACCGCACAGCGGACACTCATCGTCGAGCTTCAACAGGATAACGCAAGTGGCTATGGCGAAGCTGTCGCCAGTGACTACTACCGGTCCTCCATCGATTCGATGCGAGCAAGCCTAAAGGGCATGCAATCAGTGCTCGATAACGAGACGTTTCGTAACACGGACACTTTCTGGAATCTGTGCGCCGGGCACCTCGCGAATGCACCGTTCGTTCTGTCCGCACTCGACTGCGCAGCACACGATTTATGGGGTCGCCTTGAGAACGCGCCGGTACACCGCTTGTGGGGACTCAACCCTGACGATGCAGTTTCATCATCCTTCACAATCGGCATTGCAGATATTAAAGAAATGACGACCAAGTTGGCAGAAATGCCAGGATGGCCAGTTTACAAAATCAAGCTCGGCACNCGAGATGACAAAGAAATCATCCGAGCCCTGCGAGCGCAAACCGACGCAGTATTCCGAGTCGATGCAAACTGCGGCTGGAATCCGAACGNNGCCGCTACTCTTTCCGGCGAAATGGAGCAACTCGGGGTGGAGTTCATCGAACAACCNCTTGATCCCTCTGAGCAAGAGGCGCAGGCATCACTATTCAACAATTCNACCCTGCCAATCATTGCTGACGAAAGCTGCGNGGGNGAAGTCGATGTNCCAAAATGCGCGGAGAATTTTCACGGTATAAATATCAAGCTGTGTAAATGTGGNGGATTANCCCCTGCCCGGCGAATGATCGCCGCCGCCCGTGAACACGGCCTAAAGGTGATGGTCGGCTGTATGACAGAAAGTTCTGTCGGCATATCCGCTGCTGCTCAACTGGCTCCGCTGCTCGACTACGCCGATCTCGACGGCGCTGTACTTCTGTCCAAGGATGCCGCCGATGGTGTGCAACTAGACCAAGGCCATTTGACTTACTCCAGCGAACCAGGACTGGGAATTCGATTACTGAATTAAAAAAAAATTTTACTTTTTGCTATGGATAGGTGGGGTATTCGCCTTTGTCTATAATACAGGATACTGATAATTTCATTGAATAAAATGGTTTTTTTTTTGATTAGACACGCCCAGTTTTTTTTGTAACATTTCTGCAACACGAATCGATTTTGGCTCAAAATTAAGCCTTAATTCGTCTCCAAACCAACAACCGATGATGAAAACACGCCTTAAGAGTGCGTTTACTCTTATTGAGCTTCTAGTGGTCATTGCAATTATTGCAATACTAGCATCTTTGCTTCTTCCTGCATTAGCCAAGGCAAAGGCAAAAGGCGTTCAAACGGTATGCATCAGCAATCTCAAGCAATGGGGGCTGGTCTGGCAATATTATACCGACGACAACGAGGGCTACTTTAGTAAAGGTATCGATGTCAGGAACATGAGCGGTTGGTGGCGCGGCGAGTGGGTTGCGTCCCTAGAAAAATTCTGGCGTCAACAGGACATCCTGTTATGCCCGACAGCAACACAGGCCCGAAGCGACCGCTCACCAAACTACAAATTAAAACCGGTTGATAAGTACAATCGGGATCAGTGGGATGCGATCGGCAGCTGGAATGCTTCCTTTAAACACGGCGGTATCTCGGGCCAGCGCATTCCCACACGTGCGAGTTACGGCAACAACAACTGGCTCTACAACGCGCCACGTGACATACAAGGTCGCAAAAAAGATTGGCACTGGCGCACGATTAACCCTGCAGGACATGATCTTCACAATATCCCAATGTTTATGGACATGATGTGGAGAGGCGGTGGACCACACCATGGTGGCGCCAATAAATTCATGCCGGGTAATTACAACGGCGATTGGCAGGGAGCCGGACATGAAATGAAGCATTTCGCATTTGACCGGCACAACGGCGGCATTCAGGGCGTATTCATGGATCACTCAGTGAGGCACGTCCCCATCAAACAACTATGGCGACTCAAATGGCACCGTACATTTGACACAAGTCGAAAGATGAATTGGCCAAAGTGGATGGCCGGCTATCCCGAACACCAATAAACATTACTCACTTTTTAAATCAATTTATCCAAACTTATAACAAACCAAAAAACTAACAACCTCATGAAGAAAAACATAAACAAGTTAATTGCTGTCGCAGCTGCAATCCTGGTGGCTTCAACATCAGCCATTGCAGCAGTTAAGAACGGTGCCTCATTAAAAGGCAATGAATACACCAAGGGCGGAAACAGCGCCAAAGGTGGCGGCGTGATTGCCTGGAACGAGTATTCCTCGGTCGACCCCTCCGCATTCAGTCACGACCTCGCATCTGGTGACCTCACTGTCCTGAAAGATGGTGACTATCTGGTGGCCGTTACTGTTCCTTTATACGCGGTAAACGCACAACGAAACACGCATCGCGCCGATTTGATGGTCAATGGAAACGCAGTTCCTACCGGGCTAGGTGAATCGAGTTACATCCGCATAACCGGTAATCACAGAGATTCTTCAGATCATTTCACCGTGCTGGTCTCCCTAAAGGCCAACGATGTGCTCACTGTCAAGACAACCCCCACGGCAGCGAATAATTTGGAATCCTGGATCGCAACATGTAGCCTCTATGCCGAGCTCGTTGAGGGAAACCGCAATGTGTTTTCCGCAACTGCGACTGAAATTCAATCCGGTGCCAACCTGAACGTTGAACCAGACATAGGCGATCAAGGGTTGGTCTGGACATCCACAAGAAAAGGAAGCGCCTACACGCACAGCGATGGCAACGCCGAAATCACCTTCAAGGATGATGGTAACTACATGGTCTATGCAAATGTCCCACTTCGAGGCAACGTTGGCCGTGGTTCGGTCGGGCTGACTCTAAATCTGGATGAGTTCCCTGTTGATGGTGCTCGTGGCCAACAGGGCTATATAAGAAATTCTAACGACCATAAGGATGCCTCAATCCACTATTCAGGCATAATCCGAGCCGAAGCCGATCAGGTCCTGACAGTAACCACCGAGCAATTAGCTCAGACCGGTGAAATTAAAGTTCAGGCAAATAGGGCCGCCTCAATCTTTATAGAAAAAATCAGAAATGACGGCCTTTTCAGTGACGGCTTTACCACAACCGTCGCTGGAGAAAACTTAAATCCCGCCAGCAAGACCGCCCTTGCACTTGACGGTGACGGAGCCAACCTCGATATCATCGACAACCTCACCTACAGTAATGATGGCGATAGTGAAGAGAATATTGTCATCAAGAAAGCCGGCAATTATCTGCTGACATTCAATGTCACTCTCTTCTCCACTGGTTCGCGACCCAATCCACGGTTCACGGTGGAAGTCAACGGCGATGTTGTCCCAGGAGCGACCTCTGTTGCACACTACATACGAAATAATAATGGCCACAATGAATCAACTGGTACGTTTGTCGCGTTACTTAGCGACTTGGCCGTGGACGACGTAGTCACCATAAGCACATCGCGGGCAGGTAACACACCACAAGTAACCTCACCAGAGGGAGGCAGAGTCGCCCTGCAAGCCAAGGAAAGCTATTCACCTGCCAACGGTGAAACCACCCCGCCGAAACTAGCCTCTATAGCAGGCCTTGGATTGGATGGATTCGAGGCAAAAATTGAAGACTTTGGTTTGACACTAGACGCGGCGAGCATCAAGGCAATCGTCAATGGAAAAGATGCATCCGTCACCACCAGTAAGGAGGGTTCCATCACCACGATCTCGTATGCCTTTGACACCCTCCCAGACCCGTACAGCAAACATACGGTGTCACTAAGCTTTTCAGATTCAGCAGGCACCAGCTATAGCAAGGACTTAACGTTCTCCGTGAATGTGAATTATAAAAGATTGCCAGCCAGCTTTGCGTCCACCTCTGTCGATAAATCTTCAGCTGGCTTCATTGCCAATGTGACCCAGATCAGCTCGCAGAGTTTGGATAACAATGGGCCAAACAACGTTCACGGCGCAAATACTGCCAATGCTGAAAAACAGCTTGCAGGTCTGTTCATAAATCCGTTCGAATTTGATGAAGATGATAATCCTCTACCCTATTTGAATGAGGCCGATCCGGACGCATGGGAGGGCTGGAGCATCTCGCCGGTCGATGTCGACGGCGTAATCAACTGGAATCAGGACGAGGGAGCCGCAGTCGGCAACTTCGGCGAGGACCAGGCAATCCCTCAGATCCCGGGTTGGGGCGGAAGTGCGGATGGCATTGTGGCCGAAATACTCGGCTATCTGGAGTTGTCCAAGGGTCTTCATACACTTGGGGTTAACAGCGACGACGGCTTCAAACTCTCATTTGGCCCCAATGCCAAGGATGCCATGGGAGTCATCGCCGGTGAATTCGACGGCGGTCGTGGAGCAGCCAGCTCAATTTTCAATATCGTTGCCGAGGAGGACGGCCTCTACCCGGTGCGACTGCTATGGTACGAGGCCGGTGGCGGAGCCAACGTCGAATTCTTTTCGGTGGATAAAAAAGGAAAGATGATCCTGATCAACGATCCCGACAACCCAAATGCAATCAAGGCCTATCGAAAAGGCGACTCGGCGCCCTATATCAGCCGTATTGCGCCTGGAGCGGGTGAAATTTCCAAGACCATCGAGGTTGATTTCGTAAATGCCGACCTGTCAGTGGACAAGAGTACGGTGAAGATGAAACTCAACGGTGAGGACGTATCTCTCGCCACCCAGTCCACCGATGACGGAATTTCTGCGATTTATGACCATGGCGACTACTTCCCGGCGGGAACCCACACCGTGGAGTTGTCGTACACCGAAAGCGATGGCACTGCGCGGGTACGCAGTTACAGCTTCACCATTCCAAAGGGCCGTGTCGATATCTTGATGGACAAGCCGAAGGTCACCGTGGAGTTAGACGATGTTTCAGGTGATAAGGCTGTTGGTGCAGTCGGCAACCCTGACACGACATATATAGGCGGACCTGAACTGGGTGTTGCTGCCCTTTACCCGAACGGGGTTGGAACCGCCGTACGGTTTGACGGTTCGAAGGATCAGGCTGTGCGCTTCGCCGATCACCCCGACATCAATGTCACCAATGGTCCCTGGGAGGAGCGGACCTATGAATTCTGGTTCAAGGCGGAAAAACTTCCTGAAACCGGTGAATTTGGAATTCTCTTTGAAGCAGGTGGCGTAACCCGTGGCATGAACATCTACCTGCACGGCACCGAGGATGATGCGGCACCGAACCTTTACATGATGGCCTGGAACCGGGCCGAAACCCAGTGGGGCGGCACTCTGAACCAGGAAGGAGACGAAAATATAACCGCTGTGAGTTCCAGGGTGGAAGTCAACAAAGTATACCACGTTGTATTTGTCATGGACGGCGATCCCAGCGGTGAACTGGAAGGAACCCTGACCGGCTACCTCAACGGACGAGAGATTGGCCAAGTATCCGGAATTCACTTGTTATACAACCATGCTGACGACGCGGCCCTTGGCAACTTGTACACCAACGCCGTCACCCATGTAGGCGATGCGGCAGGAAGCAACGGTATGGGCTTCACTGGTGTGATTGATGACGCAAGTTTCTACAGTTCGGCATTGAGTGCGGAACAGGTTGCAAACCATTTCCAGAGCGGCTTTGGCAGCGGCGACCCGCAAGCCATCGAGATCACCTCACAACCTCAGGATGCCACTACACAGGAAGGAGATACGGCAACCTTCAGCGTAGAGTTCACCGGCTCGCCATTGGTAGACGTGAAGTGGCTGGTAAATGGGGAGGAAGCCGGAACGGATGCAGTTATCTCTGGTTCCAGCTTCAGCATCGTTGGCACAGANTCCAACAATGGTGCGAAGATCAAGGCAGAATTGACCAACTCAGTGGGTACTGTGACTACTGCAGAAGTGACACTGACCTCAGTTGTGGACAAGTCGGCGCCTGAGATCGCCTCCATCGNCGCAACCGCCGGNACCGTGAATNTGGTCANCATTGAATTCAGCGAGATCGTCAACGGCGAAACGGCAGCCAATGCCGCCAACTACACCATTGAAGGACTAACAGTAAACAGTGCCAGCCTTGGAGATGATGGCAAAACAGTCACCCTATCCACCAGCCAGCAGGCTCCCGGTAGCTACACCGTAGCGATTACCGGTGTGAAGGATGTTTCTTCAAGAGAGAATACAGCAGAAATCTCTGCCTCGGTTGATTCAGCTATTGATTATGCAGGCGAAGTGATATCTGACGGCCCGGTCATATACTGGAAACTAGCCGAGACTGAGGGCACCGTGGCAAACGATGAAATGGGGAATCGCACAGGAACCTTTGTCAGCGCCAATGAAACGAAACTCCCTACACTGGGAGCTGACAGCCTGGTCGCNGCGTCGCAGGATGGTGCCGTACACTTCGATCCAGCGAATGAACAACTCATGAGAGTTGGCGATCATGCCGTAATGAATACAGGTGGACCTTACCCCAACAAGTCTATTGAGCTTTGGTTCAAGGCCNACTCCCTGCCAAAGGCAACTCCCGATGCTGCATACTCGCCAAAGATGATCCTTTGGGAACAAGGAGGCGGCTGGAAAGCCATGATCCTTTACCTGAATGGCACACAGGATTCAGATGACCCAACCAAGGCGGATCTATACTTCAAGGTAACCAGCCACATCGGTGGAGACATACCTGAAGGTCTAAACTGGGGTGGCACTACCGATGAAAGGGCACCAACAGTCCACGTCGAACACACCGATTCAACCCCGGTTTTTGCAAAAACAGAAGTTGAAGTTGGCAAGACCTACTATATTGCTGCCGTCATGGAAGGCGATCCAGATGGATTTGAAGGTAAACTGAAACTCTACGTCAATGGCAGTCTTGCCGCTGAAACAGGTGGTGTCGGACAGCTATACAACCATGGAAACGATGCCGGCATGGGTGGCATCAATGCAGGNTCCATCTTCCATGATGCACTGATTGATGGTGCGCTGCTTGATAACCTTTATCACTTCCATGGAACTATCGATGAGTTTGCTGAATATAACGCCATCCTGACCGCTGATCAGATCGCCGNTCGCTACGAAATCGGTAATACATCCACGGCAGCCCCAGCACTCGCCTCAGGCAAGGATGTCTACCTGAGCGGTGAAGATATCACGATCAGCTTCAGTGATGGCCTCGGCAATGCCAAGGATTGGGTTGGCTTGTATCGACCGGACATGACACCAGGTGATGTAGGCAGCCTNAAGTGGGCCTACGTGAGTGGCAGTTCGACTGCTGGCGAAGGAGTGACCGATGGAANCATCACCTTTGCCGGCGGACTCAATGCCGGAAGCTATGTTGCCCGATTCTTCGAGAACGATGGCTACACCCAGATTGCCGATGCGGTGGCCTTCACCGTGGTTAATCCNCCGGGAGTAGCTGCCAGCAAGGCTAAGTANACACCNGGCGAATCGATNACGGTNAGCTTNAGCGATGGACCCGGCAATCCGAAGGATTGGATTGGTGTTTATCGNCCAGANATGGTCCCCGGCGAAGTGGGCAGCCTAGTCTGGGCTTACGTCAGCGGCACCAAGACAGCTGGCGAAGGCCTGACAGATGGGTCTGTCACCTTTGAAAANGGCATGGCGGTCGGTGATTATCAGGCCATCTATTTCGAGAACGATGGCTATGGCCAGTTGGCCAGNACCACGTTCAGCGTAGCCGCNAAGGAACTGCCCGCAGGAGTCCTCTTTGCAGAAGATTTCGACGGNCTGGAACTNGGACCATTCGTTTCCGACAGTGAGTCGGGAGGAGACGGCACCGACTGGACCTCGACAGCGCCGACCGGCTGGGTGATGGCCACCGGTGATGGCCATGGCCCCACTGAGGGTGGAGATACCGTGAAGGAGTTTGATGGTTGGACCTTCGTGGATCCGGTGACATGGAATGCCACAGCTGGTCAGGAACGCAGCCAGTTCACCAAGGGTAGCGGTGTGGTCGCAGTCGCCGACTCGGACGAGTACGACGACAAGGCAGATGCCAAGTTCAACGCGTCGCTTTCAACACCGGCAATTGACATCTCCAGTGCTCCTGCAGGCTCACTCGTACTGACCTACGATTCGAGTTGGAGACAGGAGCCACAGAACGGCAANGTCACAGTGGCATTTGATGGCGGGGCTGCCGTCACACTTCTGGAACTGACCCCTGACACCCCTACAGCCTACAATGAAACTGTCTCGCTGAATCTGAACAATCCGGCAGGGGCGAAGACCGCTGTCATTTCATGGGAAAAACAGGGTCACAACAACTGGTGGTGGGCCATTGATAACATCTATGTGGCAATCAAGGTGAATGGTCTTTCCTCGGTTGTTTCAGNTTTATCAGNCCAGGCGCTTGACTCATTGATAGCCCACTATGATGGGAAACATGGAGTCAAGACAGAGGGCAACTCTGTGGTCTCCTGGACGCCAATCGATGGCAACGGCGGTTTCCTTGATAACATGATCGTTCGATCAACTCAAAAGGGTGGCGGAGCGCCGGAACTCATCACATATGATGGCAGTGGCAAGCTGACATTCGACGATACAGATGTCGGTGCGGATGGAAGATATCTCGAGGGTGCACTATCCAACGCTGAATCCAAAGAACTCACCGTCTTTTGGGTTGGTAATTACAGTGCAGAAGCACCATTTGCTACGTCAGGCACATATGTTTACAACATTGGCATAAACAGCACATCCCACCAACGTGATGATGGCAAGGGAGGT
>PBKH01000052.1 GCA_002721375.1 Verrucomicrobiales bacterium | reverse complement strand
GCACCCTCGCCTCGGCCGGTGGCTAATTTGCTACTCTCGAGCACACCAGTAGCCTGGTTTTCAAACTCGGCCATCACTGTAACCCAGTCCTCCAAATCGGAGATCTGCCCCTGCCTGTCATCAACGAAACGGCGAGTGTCTGCGGTAAGACGTTTCATGTCGCCTATAAGGAAGTGAGCATAATCAAGTCGGTGAGAAAGCATGTCGCCAAGTTCACCCGAGCCAGCCATTTGGCTGAACTGACGCCAACCAAGGTTTCGATCACCCCAATCCTGCAGACGGCAAGTACGAATGTGATAGGGCTGTCCGATGCCGCCGCTCTCAACAAGGTACTTCATGTATCGCATCGCCGGCACGAAACGGTAGGTGAATGCAGTCATGTGACGGACACCATTTTCACGGGCACAGTTCAGCATACCGAGCGTTTCGGCCTGATCCATACCAAGCGGTTTTTCGCAGAGAACGTGTTTACCATTCGATGCGGCAGCGATTGCCATCGCGGCGTGAGTGGCGTTGGGCGTAGCGATTATGACGGCATGAATATCGTCGCGCCGAACTAGCTCGTTGTAATCTTGCGTACTAAAAGTCACGCCGGTTTGTTGGACAGCGCAATCAAGCACCTCAGCGTTGCTATCACATAGGCCCACCAACTGGGTGTCCGGACACAATTTCAAGCCGGGAAGATGATTCTGCAGCGCAATGCCGCCGCAGCCAATGATGCCCACTCCAATGGTCGCCATATCTAATCTCCGCTTAGCCAAGCGATGGCAATCAATGAGTCACTCACCCTAGCTTAGTCCAGCGAGCGTTATTCTTGGATGATTTTACGACGGCCTCAATGAAGGCCATGCCCCGAACACCATCCTTTATAGTGGGATAGTCCAGTGCGGGATCTCCCTTGGACAGCTTACGGCGGTCGAGCCGAGCACGTATGTGGTCGGCGAAGTTGACGTAAATATTCGCGAATGCCTCAAGATATCCCTCGGGGTGTGACGGCGGGGTCCGAGCGGCATTGGCGGCGTTGGAACCAAGATAACCGTTGGCGGTGCGGTACACTTGCATCGGCTGATCAGGCCACTTTAGAAGCATGGTGTTCGGCTCATTCTGGTGCCACTCGAGCCCGCCTCGCTCTCCATAAACACGAATATTGAGGTTATTTTCTTCACCCACTGAAATCTGCGAACTGTGTAACACCCCTTTTGCACCTCCAGTAAAACGCAATAATATGTTGCCGTCGTCATCTAGTTTCCGACCGCTGACAAAAGCAGTCAGATCGGCGGCGAGTTCCTTGATTTTCAGGCCGGTGATGTACTCGGCAAGGTTCTCTGCGTGTGTGCCAATGTCACCGATACATCCAGCCGCTCCGCTCCGCTTGGGATCAGTTCGCCAACCGGCCTGCTTTTGGCCGGTTGTTTCCAGTCGGGTGGCTAACCATCCTTGTGGATACTCAACCACCACCTTACGAATCTTCCCGAGCTTGCCGGTGGCAACCATGTCACGAGCCTCCTTCACCAAAGGATAACCTGTATAATTATGCGTAAGACCATAGAGCAACCGGGTTTTCTTCACCAATTTCTCGATAGCCTTGGCCTCCTTCAGATTGAATGTGGCTGGTTTGTCGCTCAAAACATGAAAGCCATTCTCCAACGCCATCTTTGCAGGTGGAAAATGCATATGATTCGGGGTTACAATAGAGATAAAATCCATCCGCTCTTCCTCCGGTAGTGCTGCCTCCTTCTCGATCATTTCCTGAAATGTTCCATAACAGCGCTTAGCCGGGAGAAAGAGGTCACGGCCACTTGCCTTGGATTTGCTGGGGCTCGAAGAAAAAGCGCCGCACACCAACTCAATCTGACCGTCCATGTTCGCCGCAATGCGATGTACCGCGCCAATGAATGCGCCTCGGCCACCACCGACCATTCCATAACGGATTTTTCTACTCATAATGCTGGGTCTAACGTATCTATTGTATGAAAGAAGTTTGCCTAAGGGCTAGGCGGTTTTATAGTGACTGCCGTGTGTAAAGTCAATGAAGACTTACCCATCACAATAGGCTTAAACTCGGTTGTGTTCAGTGTTTGGATTATTTAGCAACTGATATCACCGGCATGACAGTCGACCATTTTCGGATTATATCAGATGCAAAAATGCAAATTAATCTACTCAAGGGGTAAACATAATCAGCACTCGTAACAGATACCAATGTTGAGGTTTAAAATAAATAATTAATCAGCGATGAACTATACCTCCAGCGAGATAGCCGAACATGTCGAAGGCGAGGTAGTTGGTGACGCCCAAGTCAGACTTAGCGGTTTCGCCCAACCCAACTCAGCAAAGCCTGGAGATTTAACCTTTGCAGAAAACGAAAAATACTTCTCACTTGCTGAACAGAGTCAAGCCAGTGCCATTTTGGCTCCAGATGAGTTCAAATCCAAAACGAAGACTGTCATCCGTGTAAAAGATGCCCGCATCGCATTTGCNCGAGTGCTTCCATTNCTGNTCCCCGAGANAACNTTTATCNCAGGNATNCATCCAAGCGCAACCGTTTCNGAATCNGCNCAAATCGCCGACACNGCGTNCNTCGGCCCTAATTGNGTTATCGGTGAACAAACCGTGATNGGTAGTNATGNAGTGCTTGAAGCTAACTGCATANTCGGNNACCACTCGTCACTTGGCAAANCNGTACGNTTTTNCCCGAATGTAACTGTTTATTCGCAATGCCNNATTGGAGANCAGGTTCGTATTCACGCCGGCTCCGTCGTNGGATCAGATGGTTNTGGATATGTCTTTGATCAGGATCATCACCGNAAAATNCCNCAAGTNGGAGGCGTCGTGATCGGTAANAATGTNGANATCGGNGCAAACGTNACTATCGATCGTGGNGCTTTGGGTAACACGNAAATCGGTGAAGGCACGAAAATCGACAACCTAGTACAAATCGGNCACAANGTGGTCATTGGAAAACATTGCATAATTGTTGCCCAAAATGGAATTGGCGGTAGTACCAAAGTCGGAGAATATTCTACACTCGCCGGCCAAGCCGGTATTGCTGGACATCTCGTGATCGGCCCGAAGAGCGTTATCGCAGCCAAAGCTGGTGTTATAAATAACCTTGATGGAGGTAAACAATATATGGGGTTCCCTGCCATTCCAGACCGCGAGGCAAAACGTCAAATTATCACCCTTCAAAAACTCCCAGAATTAGCCAAGCGCATCCAAGAAATAGAGCAACATATTCCTAAAGAAGAATCACCAAACGCACCAAGCGACTAACTAAAGTTCTTCTCTCTTCGAGCCTAAACCCCTAATCTCCGTTCATTCAGGCATGAAATGGTACCGGAAACTCCATTGGCAGATCATCATNGGGATGATCCTTGGACTTATCTACGGCATTGTAGCCGCNCAATTCCAATGGACTGGATTTGCCAAGAATTGGGTAGTTCCNTTTGGAGATATCTTCATGAACCTGCTCAAGCTCATCGCTGTACCGTTAGTACTGACATCACTCGTCGCCGGCGTGGCATCCCTCTCCGACTTCAAAAAACTATCGCGTATGGGCGGCAAAACCATCAGTCTCTATATCACGACAACCGCCATCGCGGTAACCATCGGACTGCTGGTAGTCAACNCCATCAAACCCGGCAACCGACTTCCCGACGAAACCAAGGCCAATCTNGAAAAGCAATTCCTGGCCAACGCAAATGCTAAGGCCAAAGGCGAATCTGTCGATTCAGCGAAAGCCCGCGGTCCACTACAGCCGCTAGTGGATATGGTACCTGACAATTTTTTCGGCTCAGCATCGAGNAACAGTAACATGCTACAANTAGTCTTTGTCGCCCTCCTCATCGGCATCGCTCTGGTGCAGGTCAACAGCGAACACCGACAACCGGTACTCACACTCTTCGAAGGATTGCAGGCTGTGNTCATTAAGCTGGTGAATATGATNATGCTGATGGCGCCAATTGGCGTTTTCGCACTTATAGCCAAGACCATCACCACTCTGGCCGTTGGCGAGGACGGCCAAGCCGACCTCGCCCAGATCGGNGCAATCCTCGGGGCGTTAGGTTACTACTGCGTCGCGGTAATAATAGGCCTACTGCTNCACATTTGCTTCGTCTACCTTGGCCTGCTGAAGCTGTGGACTCCGTTGAAGATCAAACAATTCTTTAGAGCTATTGGCCCCGCGCAACTNCTCGCTTTCTCCACCAGTTCAAGCGGAGCCACTCTACCGGTCACTATGCGCCAGTGTCGGGAAAAACTAGGCACCTCGCGAGAGACCACCTCGTTCGTCGCCCCGCTCGGGGCCACGATCAACATGGACGGCACAGCGCTTTACCAAGCTGTCGCGGCGGTATTCATCGCCCAAGCCTCAGGCATTCCACTCGATATGGGGCAACAGGTGACCATCGTCCTNACCGCCGTGCTGGCTTCAATCGGCACCGCTGCNGTNCCTGGTGCCGGCATCATCATGTTGGTGATCATTCTTGAGGCCGTCAACGTCCCAGGCGAAGGCATCGCGCTCATCCTCGGAGTGGACCGCATCCTCGATATGCTGCGCACCACGACAAATGTCACCGGCGATGCCGCAGTATGCGCCATAATCGCCCACTCAGAGAAGCAACTGCACCCCCCAAATGAATAGAAAACAAGAAGCNCTCGCTCCACAAACGCCTATTTGAATGGCAACTCCGAGAGGACTGCTTGGCCTTGAGCAGGCTTCCGTGCAGTAAAAACTTTGCCAGAGATTTCACTGCCACGCTTGACCAAACCAAGCGCTATCCAACCCCACTTAGGAGAATGGACAACGCTAGTGAGCTTGCCCACTACCATTCTGTCATCATCGAGCAAATCGGTTCCAACCGCCAACTCTGAATCCAATCGATAACCCACGAGTGAGCGATTGACNCGACCGTAAGTACGNATGCGCGCGATAATCTCTTGCCCAATATAGCAGCCCTTGGTNTAGCTGATTGCCCGTGTCTCTAGGCCAGCCTCAGGCGGCAGAGTATTGTGGTCCATCTCAGCACCGAAGCGCGGGAGTCCAGCCTCAACTCGCGCAATCTCCGTAGCTTGCCAACCTATAAGGCACCCCCCCTGCCCCTTTACCGCCTTAGCCAAGTGCTCGACAGCATTGACCCAGTACTCGACGGGAACGTATAAGTCGCAACCTGAAGTGCCATACCTGCTGTTGTTGATCAGGTAAATCTCGCAACAGTCGTCGATTGACGTTTTGATGTGAGCGAATAATTCCCCGGGGAAAACCAAACCAAGAGACGCCAGTACATCGGGCGTCTTCGGTCCCTGTAGACTGAGCAGACCGAAATGCGGAGAGGCATCGACAAGCTCAACTTGATCGGCGACAACGTGACTCTCGAGTCGCGCCTTAACCGTATCGAGCAGGCCAAGCTCGAAATCGAGGATCAACTCATCATCGAGCATATACACATGCAAGTCAGACTGCATTTTGGCCTTGGCGTTAACGAGCGAGGCATAGCATCCCTGTCCCGGCTTGAGTCCGGCGACATCGTTGGTAACCTGCCCGTTAATGAACTTCACACGGTCGTCGCCTAGCACAGCAAGGCAACCGCGAAAGGAAAGATCAACAAGGCCAACCGTCTCAGTCAACGCCCTGTATTCTGCCTTCATGTCGCCATAGTTTTGGGCAACTGACTCGCCGGCGACCACGCCAAACCGCGCACCTCTTTGTGCAAGAAAGTCGGTAAGTGAATCGTCTGGCATTAGCTCATAGTTGGTTAAACCGCGCACGGGCCACCTCGATAGCATCCGACGGGTTCGGGCAATAGTCCTTGGTGTCGAATGAACTGCGGATGATCTGCCGAGCATCGGCAAGATCTTTGACCGCACCGGCAGCAATCGCTTGCACGAGGATGTTACCGGAGGCAGTTGCCTCCGTTGGGCCGGCAACAACGCGGATGTTCGCCGCATCAGCAGTCAACTGATTGAGCAATTCGTTGCGGCTACCCCCGCCAACAATATGTAACGTGTCGGCCTGCCAGCCGACAAGCTTCTCCGACTCACGAAGGGTACGGGCATACAATAGCGCTAGGCTTTCCAGCGCACAGCGGACGACTGCGCCTGGTGTCTCCGGCACAGGCTCATCTTTTTCACGGCATGCGTCGATGATGCGCTTCGGCATGTTGTCCGGCGAGAGGAAGCGGGGATCCGACGGGTTTATCACAGAACGCCACGGCTCGACGACAGCTGCTTGTTCCGCCAGGTTAGAATAGCTGTAGTCGTTTCCTTGAGCAGCCCAAGCGCGCTTGCACTCCTGCACGAGCCACAGTCCAACAATATTCTTGAGCAAGCGAATGGAGCCACTGTGGCCGATCTCGTTGGTAAAGTTCAGTTCGCGACAGGCATCGGTGAGAATCGGTTCTGACAGCTCGAGCCCCATCAACGACCAAGTGCCCGAACTAATGTAGGCCCATCGTTCGTCCTCGGCAGGGACGGCTGCAACGGCGCTCGCGGTGTCATGAGAAAGCGACGCAACTACATTGANCCCCTCCAATCCGGTCTCAGTCGCTAAACTNGATTTGAGAGGACCAAGCACTGTTCCCGAGNCCACNACNTCTGGAAACAACTTCCGNGGCANNNCCAGCATTTCAATCAGCTTGTAACTCCAGTTGGCTAGACATGGGTTNTAAAGCTGAGTCGTGCTNGCCATCGACACCTCAATTTTGCCCACGCCACTAATAAGATGGTTGATCGCATCGGCGATCGTTAGCAACCGGNCGGCCTTGACCAAACGTCCGGGTGTCTCAGCGCACAACTGGATGCTGGTGTTGAGCATCATGTACTGGATTCCNGTCTCGGCAAAAAGCGTTGGCCAGTCGACGCGAGCCAGTGCTGTCTTTTCGCCGTTTGCCGTTCGGGGATCGCGATAGTGAAAAACTGGTTCAATTATCCCTCCGTCCGCATCGAGAAGCACATAGTCAACACCCCAGGCACAGGTGCTGATGCTATTGATCGATTGGCCAAGCACACCGGCCTTGGCCAATCCGACGCGAATACCTTCCATCAAGGAAGGAATATTCCAGTACATCCGTTCACCCTCTCGAATGGGAGTATTATTAAAGCGGGACAGTTCCTCAAGCACAACACGACCACCTTCGAGTGTGCCTAACATCACCCGACCGCTCTCGGCGCCAAGATCAATGGCCAGATATCGTGAGGTCATCTGGGTTCAATCATAACATGAATATCGTCTGAAGAATTGAAACGAATTTATACTTAATAGCCAAGCAGCATTTCCCAACCGTTCCGTAGCCACAAAAAAGGCGACCATATTGGCCGCCAATTAATACAAGGCATTTATCAACGACTACTCACTTTCAGAAAATTGTTGAATTAACTCGTCAGCTGTCCAAGCCGTAGTCCTATTGACGATGGCCTCACTTGCACGCACTGCCTGCACCTGCTCAAGTGTCACAAGCGGTAGGTTGTGAGCATCACCCCAGTCTGTATTTCGGCGGACATAGGTTAATACATTTGCAATATCCTCGCTGCTCAGTGCAACTCCCTGAGCTGGCATGGCCACTTTGTTGTAAATTTGTCCTGCCACCTCCACTGGACCCTGCAGCCCATTCAACACGATCGCTATCATGCGATCCGGTTTGGACGCAAGCACCCACTCGGAATTGGCCAACGGTGGAAACCCAGCGTTGGCATTTCCCAAACCGTTCGGCTGATGGCANGCCGCACAAANACCACGATAAATCCGTGCTCCACTCTCGAAAGCCTGTTCCTCAGGNGACTTCTGAACCTTGAGACTCGCGACTGNTNNGGCATCTCGNTGAGGNGCGTATACNGACGCGTTAAAGCCACCACCGTGACCATCTAAATAATTTACCGCCCAATAAAAAGTCAGCACCAAGAGCACAAACACCCACGGCTTCGGACCGCTAACTTGAGCTTTGTTCGTTTTCGGTTCCTCGTTGTTTTTTTTAGCTGCCATTCTAGCTCGAGAAATACTGAGTTACTTGTCATCGTCAACTGTCTCGACCTGTTTCGCTACTTCAGCAGATGCCGGAGTTGGGTCGGGCAGTGACGAGGTAAAAGGCTGGTCAATCGGCGCCTCGGGCAACGGGTAATTCGCCCCTTTCAGGCTTAACAAATACTCGACCAATGCCTCNGCATCACTTGTTGGTTTATATCTTTTATCGCCATCATTAATAATATGTTGTCCCTGTTCTTCTGTATCAGCCTCCTCAAAAAGAAAACGATGCTGTGGCATCTTGCTATTTTTACGAATAATTCCTGGATTAAGAAGAATACGCATCAGGACTTCCCTGGAATATCGTTCACCGACATTAGCCAAATCTGGCCCCATACGAACCGAACCAAGCATCGGCGGCTCGGCGAACAAGTAATCCTGAGCGACCGAACGACGACGACCCCAACCTCGGCCTTCAGGGTTTAAAATATCATGCTGCATTAAATCCTCACCGCGGAATCGCACCTGAACATCCAGCGAGGCTCCAACCGACGCAAGGAAATTACGGGCCTTGGACGCATCNGCAGGGTTAGCGCCAGTCACAATTGTTTCCCACTCTCCAACCGGCAGTCCAAGGGCCGCACCACCAGAAGCCTTACGCCCTGTCAACTTGTAGAAACGACTCACTGCCTCTTGGGCCGCAGCATGATTTTTTTCGCCCGCCAAGGCCTTTACATCCAGCACCACACTCTCGTGATTCACCTGCTGGGTGTGGCAGGCGACGCAACCACTGGCTTTATAAACTTGCTCACCATATCGCGCTTGACCAAGCAGAGGCACCGGATAACGGAACTCGGTTCCATCCGCATCTTGGGTGTTGGTGTACTGTAGGCCGCTCAACTGGTCACTTGCTCGAAGTACCATCATAGAAAGCGACATGCAGAATACGAGAAGCATCCCGCCAAGAAGAGTGAATGTGCTGTCCATCTTCACATCCAANAGACCGAAAGCTAACCACACAAAAAGCCCCACTATCAAAGCAATTGGCCACCAAAGACCCAGCATAAAGAAAGAAACTGAACCTGCCAGTAGGCCGAATAGAAAAGTCAATCCGATCGTCATGCGTTANCCTCCTTCTTATCAAGACCGCCACAAATACGAGCAAGGCATCCACAGTTTTTTATCGCAAAATAAAGAGCACCCAGCAGGTTTAAGAAAAGAACCAGACTCCCTATAAATAGAAACAAATCTCCTAAACTGGCAAAATAATAGCCAGCACCAAGAACGTTGTCGCCGGACATCAATCCACCCAACGCGCTCGGCAACCCAGATATAAACAAACCCAACACGATAGCTGCGGTTTGAATCTGGGTCATTGTAGGCGACAAACCGAAACCATCTAAACGCGGAAAAACATGGTAAAGCGCAGCAATTAGCACCAAACCAATGAAACCCATATTAAAAATCAATTTCATGGCAGGACCGTAGGTTGTGAATTCTGCGACACTACCCGGNCCAGGGAAGGCAAAGAAAACATTAAAGACTCCAACAGATATGAAAACAAGTGCCGCCAAACGCATCAGATTGTAAGAAAGACTGTCCGCTGCATCTTCAGCGCCAACGCCGCTAATCGTTCGCTTAAGACTTATCCAAACAGAAACCACTCCAAAAAAGTAAAAGACAGAAGTCACAGTNCTCAANGCNGGAAGCCAAGCGGGAACCGGCGCCCCCGGTCTGACGCCCCCCACAGAGCCAAATATGAGAAGCATCCANAAACCGAATTGCACAAGGCCACGNCCCTGCAATNTTCTACCGCTCAATGCAGGCAGAAAATGGAGCAAAACGCCCAACCCAACAAACGTAAGGTAGATTTGTCCAAAGTTGTGAATGTACCACCAGTCAACAATGTTAGCCACAACACCCTGAGCATTGAAAAAATGAATCAATAGATAGGAAGCAGCAAGCACCCAAGGAAGCCATAGAGTGGCCGCAAAAAGGAACCACTGTGCTGGACTCATTTCCTCATCGGTTCGACGATTATTGGTCTGAACCAGACTTAGTCCGACAAGAACAAAACCGAAAAATAGCACGGGCATTATTTTGCCAGGCATTGCCAAACCCTCAAGACCGCTTGCGTTGCCGGCCAGAATACCTAAAAAACCCAAAGTAACACCAATGTTCCAAAGCAATCCCCCAAATATCAGATAACCGCCATCGACCAAAACCGTCTTCCCTCGGTGAGACATAATCCAAGCCGAAACCGCCAACCCAAGTTGTACCAAAAACCCAAATTGGAGAGCCAACTGAGAAGCAGGCTGAATNCGGCCGTAAGCGAGCCAAGCGCTATCTGCCATCATCCCTGAAGCGTGAACCTTAATCCCGGAGAGCAGTGCAAAAAAACTATAAACCATCAGCCATGCGACTGCACTAAACGCCAAAAACAAAACCGGACCACGGCAGGACCGATCCACCGCATCTCGCGGATTATTCTCGGGCTCGTCCTTTTTCGGTTTGTTACTCATCTATTTGCTAAGAGATTTAACATAAGCCATCAGCGCGAGAACTTCCTCATCATTGACCAACCCCGGCGCGAGCACCATTGGCGCAAGGGCACCCTTCGACACCTTGGCCATTGGCTTGGTGACCGACTCAATAAAATATTCTTCATTCAATACTGCCTTTTCTATTGGGCCCTGAAAACCAATGTGCACCTCACGTTCCTTNCCCCAAAAATCTCCAATGAATTGAGGCGCCTTTATAGCCATACCTGCCGGTGCCGGAACTGCTGGATCTGTCTGGTGGCAAGTGAAACAGGTCTTGGTCATAAACAGCGTCTTGCCCTGTGCAACCAATGCCGGATCACCAAGATTGACAGCAGAAGCATCCAATTCTTTCGGTGCCTCGTACTTTCCGTCCTTGACTATGCTACGTTTGATCAGCTCGTCTCTTGTCTTCTCCTTTCCGTGTTCTGCCATCTTGATCAAAGCCGACTCGATTGGCAGACTCACAAAACCCTTTTCCTTGTTGACAACTTGATTCCCAACTAATTTTAGTTCCGCAGCTTCGTCAATTTTATCACGCTTACCCAAACGGGTTTTCTCTGCAACTGCGCCCACTGGCTGACCCGGTTCATAAACTCGAGCCACAACAAACCCTCCGAGCATGAATACAAGTAATAGAATCAGGCTAAAAAACCCAGACCCTTCACTGTCGTGATTAAAATAATCGTCACTCATTATTTACCAGCAGCCTTTCCCTCGGAATTCAACTCAACGTAAACCCCCATTGTCTCTGCAATACGCGGATCCTTCTGCGGATATGGCGGATGTTTCTTAAAAAAGTGAATAAACACGACAGACAAACACCCCCCCATGAATGCCAAACAGCCCAAATCGATCCAAATCAAACTCATCCAACCNCCAGTCTCATGGATTAGCGGCATAATGTTGTAACTCATATCACAGAAATGAAGGAACCATGCAAGCACCGCAACTGTAATCATGATCTCTGGCCTGACCTTCACATCCTGTCTCAACAGGGCTAAAAACGGGACAAAAAAGTGGCCAAATATAATTAACATGCCCACATTCCACCATGGTCCCTGTTCGCGTTTTACATACCAGAATGTTTCTTCCGGAATTGAGGCGTTCCAAATTAAAAAGTATTGAGAAAAATGAATGTAGGCATAAAAAACAGTGAAAGCAAAAAACAANGTTGCATTATCCTTGAATGTCTTCTTTTGGACCACATCCTTAAGGGGACCATAAGTTTTCAAAAACAAGGCGATAACGTATATTGTCATCAAAGAAACCCATACACTGCCGGCAAAATAGTATACCCCGTACATGGTGGAGAACCATTGGTGTTCCAGGCCTTTCATCCAATCTACCGCACCTATCGTCAGTGTAGTCGCAAACACAAAAATCCCGCCAGCCGCAAGCTTCCTATTATAACTGGTCCACTTTGAAGCACCGTCGGAATCCTGTGCCAGAGAATGTTTTCGAATCAACCAAGTAAACACTCCCCAAAGCACGAAACACAGCACCCATCTTATATTCCAAAACGATGTACTTAAATAACCCTTCTTCGCATACCAAGCGTGATCGTGAGTATGGCCAGTTGTTTTGTATTCATCCTCAGATTGCATCCAAGAATAGAATGCGCGAGGTCCATTTTGATGATCTTGCTCATGTTCATGGGCATCGCTGCCTTTATCATCCACCTTTTCACCATGTGCGGCAGCCGCATTTTCTTCAGCTTCCTTGGCCTTTGCAACCTGCTTATGTTCATGATTCTTCGCATCAGACGAGACAGTCACAAATTCACAACCGGACCAGAAAGCGATTGGTATGAAGAACACAGCCAGTAGCGGCAACATGCAGGATAAATGCTCAGCAATCCTTCGTATTGGAACAATCCAGTGGGTATCCAAAAGATAGTGTAACAAAACAAGAAAAAAACCACCGAGACATATGCTCAGATAAAACATAAAGGATACCAACCAAGCATGAGTAAAATGTGTCTTATCAACAGCTAAACCAATAACGCCCAANAGCANNCCCAATNNGATCAAAGCNTAAGGCANNTTCCCTAGCCACACNGGAAGATTNTTTTCCGGTTCGNCTTTCTTNGCACTGGCTTTTTTCTTAGCTGTCATTAATCGATAAAGCCTCCAACGATTATTTCTCCTCAAGAAGTTTCTCGAGTTCGGCCCTGCCGTTTTCCACTTCGTCTATTTTCCCTAATTGGCTGTATTGCAAAGCACGCACATAACTCACAACATGCCACAAATCTTCGTTACTCATCTTGGAACTATANGCAGGCATTCTGTACGAAACTATCCCAACTGAATTGGTCGTTAGATTGTATCCGTTTTTTAACACATCAAAAATATATCCATCTTCAATTTGAACAAATTTTTGTTGATGCAAATCGGCAGCCACCAAATTGTATTGAGAAGTTATCCCTTTCCCGTCACCCGCTTTCCCATGGCAAGGCGAACAGTAAATATCATATTTTTGCTTTCCGCGCTTGAGTGTTTTTAAGTTAACCTCTAGAGGATTAATCTCAACCCAATCCTCAGAGCCTTCTCGCTTTCCAGTATTAACGGGCAAATCTGATACCGGAACTCCACGAGCCACCGTTCCCGCAACCGGCAATCTTGAGCCTCGGCCATCATTTGCTCCGTGTATTTCATCAAAAAGATTAGAAGCCTGAGGCCGAACTCTCGGTTGACGATCCATGTCAGGAAAAATTTCAATTGGCCGATTACGGGTGGACGAACCTTGAAAACCAGCCGTAACAATCACCAAACATAGAACAGCAACAAATCCTGTGATGAAATAGCGCATTATTCGTTCACCAATTCGATGTGTTTGCTGCCTGCCTTTTTCAACAGCTCATGAGTTACCTCTTCCTCGTACTTAGGGTCATCCGCCTCAATTACCACAAAAAACTTGTCATGGGTCACATCCGCAAATCGCATATTTTTTAAGAGTGGATGATGAAACTTTGGTAATCTGTTTAAAAACAACATTCCAAACAAAGAACCAAACGCACCGGAAAGAATAGTCATTTCATAAGCCACCGGAAATGAACCAAATGGACTGAAATTCGGCTTGCCACCCACTGGTATGCCATAGTCATAGGCATTCATGTACCAAATCATCAGCATGCCGCCAAAGAATCCACACAGGCCACAGCAAAAGGTAAACCAGCCAACCTTGGAGTTATCCAAACCCATAGCATCATCCATTCCGTGAACCGGATATGGAGTATGCACATCCCAACGAGTATAACCCGCATCGCGCACCTTTTCCGCAGCATGCATGGCATCGGCAGGAGTATCAAACTCAGCCATCAAACCATATGGGATTTGGTAATCGTCCAATGAGTCCATTAGTGCTTAGCCCCTCCGAGTGGATGATGCGGATCAGCCTGCGGCGTTACACCCTTCACTTCAGATATCGCAATTAGCGGCAGGAATCGGCAGAACAGCAGGAACAAAGTCATAAAAAATCCAAACGTACCAAAATAGGTCATCATGTCGACCCAAGTTGGAGAATAGTAACCCCAGTTGCCCGGCATAAAGTCATTGTGGAGAGATGTGACCACAATCACAAAGCGCTCCATCCACATCCCAATATTAACAAATCCACAAACAAACCAGATGAACCAAGGCGTGGTACGACACCATTTGAACCAGAAGAACTGCGGTGCCAAAACATTGCAGCCAAGCATCCACCAATATGACCAGTTCATATCACCAAAGGCCCGGTTTTTGAACGCATATAATTCATAAGGGTTGCCACCGTAGTAAGCGATGAAAAATTCCATACCATATGCATAGCCTACGATAGAGCCAGTCACCAAAATCACCTTAGACATCACTTCAAGGTGACGAATAGTCACAATTTCATCCAAGCCTTTGTAAAGTGAAACCAACGGAATCATAAGAGTCATCACCATGGCGAAACCACCAAACACAGCGCCAGCTACAAAATAAGGCGGAAAAATTGTGGTATGCCAACCCGGCAATTGAGACACAGCAAAGTCGAAGGATACGATTGAGTGCACTGATAACACCAGTGGCGTTGAAAGGCCGGCAAGCAACAAATAAGCTTTTTCGTAGTTTCGCCAGTGACGGTTTGACCCGGTCCAACCAAGTGAAAACAAGCCATAAAGGAACTGTGCAAGTTTGTTCCGTAATTTGGCAGCTGGCTCAATCACCTTACCAGCAACCTTGCGAAAACGATCACGCATGGTTGCCAAATCAGGAATTAAACCCATGTACCAAAANAATACAGACACGGTAAAATAAGTAGAGACCGCAAACACATCCCATAATAGAGGCGAACGAAACTGGGGCCAAATTGAGTTGGCGTTGGGCAACGGAAACAACCACCAATCAAACCAAATACGACCGACATGNACCGCTGGAAAAATACCTGCACACATGACTGCAAAAATTGTCATCGCCTCCGATGCACGATTGATAGATGTCCTCCACTTCTGGCGCAGCAAAAAAAGGATGGCAGAAATCAGAGTCCCAGCATGACCAATACCAATCCACCATACGAAATTCACGATTGCCCACCCCCAAGCTACCGGATGATTCAAGCCCCATACACCGACTCCGGTTGAGATTAGATATACCAAGCCTATGGGCACACCAATGGACACAATCAAACTGATTGTTATGGAAATTTTCCACCAAAGCGGAGTCTTATTTTCAATTACATCAGCAACAGTGTCGGAAATCCAGCCAATCGATCGGTTGTTTTCCACCAAAGCCGGACGTTCCAACTCGACGGGTGGAGGAGCAATCTTAACGGAGGATGGAGCCGAACTGTGAGCCATCAGTGTTTGGCCTCCTTGCTATTATTTTTACTCTCTTTATTTTGAAAAATATCACCGTGATTCTTCTCATTGTACTCCATCACGGTGTTTGGAATAGTAAAATAGTCTGGCATCGCTGCATTCGGATTACGCAGCTTGGCTAAATAAGTAGTTCGCGGCCTAGTATCTAAATAACCGAGCACAGAATAATTTCGATTCTGCCTCTTCAGACGATAAACCTCACTGTTAGGATCTGAAATATCTCCAAAGCTAACACCATCAGCCGGGCAGGCTTGTTGACATGCAGGAATGATAGTTCCNTCAGGAACATCNANTGCNGAAATNTTATCTTNCTTATTGTCCAGANNNTCNACNNAATCTCCTGACNTTNACCTTNTGNTCNATNTTTGCNCGCTGNATNCGTTGAANACAGTAGGTGCATTTNTCCATNACACCNCGCATGCGNACCGTCACATCNGGNTTCTTTGANAGNTTNANCAAATCCCANTCNGGNTCNAATTCNNCNCCNTCTTTNTTTCCNTCATCNAGACCNGGNACACTNCCACGGCTCGGNTCTTTATACCANCNNATCAATTCCCACTCGCCGTTAGAACTCTTGTTCCCTGGATGGAGCGGGCTATTGTTCAGGTCATTGTCGTCATTGAAAAACCTACCAGGCTTACGCTCTCCATCTTCAACCCCCATCGGTCGACGATTGTAATCGTAGTAATTAAATCGACGAACCTTGTATGGGCAGTTATTTGAGCAATACCGAGTACCCACGCAACGGTTATATGCCATTAGGTTCAACCCTTCCTCATCATGAACCGTGGCGTTTACCGGACAGACACTTTCGCACGGAGCATCCTCACAGTGCTGACAAGATACGCCCTGATAAGTAACCTGTGGATTATGCTCATCTCCGGAAAAATATCTATGGATACTCATCCATGACATCTCCCGACCAAGCGCAACCTGATGCTTACCCACGATCGGAACGTTATTTTCACTCTGGCACGCCACCACGCATGCGTTGCAACCAACACATGTAGTCAAGTCAACCACCATACCCCACTGCTGCCGTTCAACGTCCATCGGTTTAGGCCCGGTAATATTGTCATTTCCCAAGTTTTTCCGATAAGGTGAAGATGGCGATTCTTTTTGCTGATCCTTTTCCCAAGGATATCCACGATCATCCCCCTTCATGAGATGCGTTGTATGGTGAATGCTATCCAAGTCGAAGTGCTTTACAAAATCCTCGTGGCCAGTGTAGTCGTCGGCGTTGCACTCGCGCACCACAGGACGACCATCCATGATTCCCTGCTCTTGCGTGCATGCAATTTCGTATTCGGAACCAGTTGGAGCCAAACCAGCCCCGGATGCAACATGCTGCGCATCTGTGGTGCGTACTTTATAGGCATCAAATCCTGCGGCGCCACCGACCCGGCCCACCCCTCTGCCATACCCCAATGCAACACCCACGGAATTATCAGCCATGCCTGGAAGCAACCATATCGCCCCAGTTACCTCCTTACCATTAACGGTTAATTTGTATTCTTTTTGAAAAAAACGACCTGAATCGGAATGGAAGCCGAACCGACCAGGCAAGCCCATAGATTTCGGATCTAGTTTATTGAAATCTAATAAATCGTTGGCCTCATCACCTAGAAGGCTTATGGCCGTATCAAGGCTGACCAAAAGCACGTTATCCCAAGTGATTCGCGTCACTGGATTAGGTGTCTCAAGGAGCCAACCATTATTACCCCATCGGCCATCGTCAACGCTGTGGTCCCGGAAAAAAGTAACTTCATATTTCCCCTTGGAAGGTGGTTTCATCTTCTTGACACCATCCTTCCATGCCGCAGAAGCACTAGAGGCATCAAACTCCGCAAATACAGTATCCGCTGCACTATTTACCAGAAAACCATCGTGCAAAAATTGATCCCATTTCTGATCGCCCTTGCCGGCGATCATCTCGAATGTCGCACGTGTAATTTTATATGGATCTGTTTCCTCGGCACCATCGATCCGAGCCAATACTTCTAATTCAGTCACCCCCCCGAACAGCGGCGCAATCAACGGCTGCACTGGAACTAATGTCCCATCACTTGTTCGAGCATCACCCCAAGACTCTAGATAGTGAGTTGCCGGGATGAATGCCTTGGCCTTTTCAGAAGTCTTGTCAACCGAGTAAAATCCATGCCGTATGAATTTGCCTGCGCTTGAAACGATTGCGTTCCAGTCAATGTCCGCAGGGGCGTTGTAAGCAGGATCTCCCCCAAGGACCACAAGATTGTCACCTTTTTTGAAGGAAGCGGACAAGTCCTCAATAGAACCGTTCCCGGCTGGTTTGTGAGGATGCAATAATAGAGTTTCACCAATATTGCCAAGGATTGCATTGATCCCCATCGCAGCCAAGTGAACCTCTTTCGGTTGACGATAGCCCGCTACAACCAGAGTGCTTTCACCGCGCTTGGCCAAGCGCAATAAATCAGCCACACACTCGCGAACCCACTTGGTCGCATCCGGATTATCTTTACCATCAACTGCGTGACTTTTCGGAAAATCTTTATTCAGATCGCCTACGAAGTCATTGAGTTCATCCACGATCTCACCAGCATCGACCTCTGCCTGCTCAATAGCCTCCTTCAATGCCAGAGCAGCAACGCGACCAACGCTCCCAGTCGGAATCCGCAAGCGGTGATCCGCATTGGTACCAGTCAGGCTTAACAATCCCTCGACCGAGTAGAGACGGTTCATTACCTCAGATGGATTCTGTGTGTGATCATCCTTCACGCGGCGTCCCGCAGCAAATCCACTGATGTTTTCAAAAGCCGANTCCTCGGTTCCTAGAAAATCACAATCCAGCGAGAGAATAGCCTTGGCCTTTTCAAACTTGTATGCCGGCTTGACCGAAGAACCAAAAGCTATTGACGCAGCCTCGGCGTGAATCCCAAAGTCTACCGGCTCATATTCATAAAAATTAACCCCCTTGGCCTTAAGACCCGCAACCAAGCGCTCCCGCGAAGGTGAGCTACTTTGTTCCATCAGTACGTGGGTTTTGTCGTTGGCCAAGCCGTCAAGTTGCTCCAGCACCTTGGCTTTGGCAATGACCTTAAGCTGCCCTTCCTCGGCAAGCTTAAAATTCAAGCCACGATCGGGATCATACAAGCTCAATACAGAAGCCTGCGCATATTGATCCGTGCCTCCATTGCTATTCGGATGTTCCGCGTTCCCTTCGATTTTAATCGGCCGTCCATCGTAAGACTTTACCACCAATGGAACAGCAGACTCACGGGTTGGCATTGACGTAGCATAATACTGGGGAGCACCGTGTACATAGTACTCAGGCATCTTGGAAAACGGTAGAATTTTATGCTCTGGTCGACGACAACCAGTTACCCCGAGCCCGGCAAGGGCAAACGAAGCTGACATAATTTTCAAGAAATTCCGACGCGAAACCGGATCATCAATGAGATCAACACCCGACGGAAATTCCTTCTCCACAAAAGCGCGGAACTCTGGCGAATCAGCCTTGTGCTCTAGACTCCGCCAGTGACGTGGTCCGTCATTTTGATTTGTACTAGAGGGCATGAAATTGTTCATCGATGACAGGCCGAGCAGTTTTCAGAAGTCTTAATATGCCACAATTTCACAAAGTCCTTGTCCTTGTGCAACTTATCNTTAAAGCGATCATACGCTAAATCTGTAATCTTATCCAGCGGACGTAATCGCTTGTTCGGATCCCCTTTTTCAGGAGTTAATTCCCGATGGCAATCGAGGCAAAATGTCATACTGAAATGCTTTGCGTGGCTAACTTCTTCCATTAAGTCGACTCTGCCATGACATTCCACACAACTTACACCTCTATTAACATGAGCCGCATGATTGAAATACACATAGTCTGGCAGCTTGTGAATCTGTACCCACTCTACAGGCTTTTTCTTATCCTTGTAGCTGGCCCGGACAGGCTCCAGCCTAGGATCGTTGGGGCGAACAGAACTGTGGCAGTTCATGCATGTGTCCGCTGCTGGCACATTCGAGTACCACGACTTATCAACTCCATCATGGCAATAGCGACAATCAAGCCCCAATTGGTTAACGTGAATAGAATGCGAAAAAGGTACCGGCTGAGTTGGCTGATAACCAACCCGGGTATACTTAGGTGTAAAATAATAGGTCAGACCAGCCACAACTGCCCCCCCAATGAGCAATAGGCCAAATAAAATTTGACCAGGCAACCGGTTTGTCCATCTAGGAAAAATGTCGGACATCCAACAAAGGCACNACAGCTTAATTGGAGCCAGTATNCCCGGCAAGCGAATTAGTGAATAATTTCACAAGCGGTAGATCGCTCCCTCTTTTTGAGTTCAGCGCAACTGAACCAACTGTTAGGATTGAACGTTGAAAATATGGAGGCGAGGGCCGGAATCGAACCGGCGATAGAGCTTTTGCAGAGCCCTGCCTTACCACTTGGCTACCCCGCCAGCCAGCGTGGGTGCAGATAGAAGCACAGATGAGTGCGCTGACTCAATATAAATCCAAATACCATAACAATGAACAACATCACTTGGGACACACTCATCGCCACCTTCGTACAAACGGGGTGTGCCACTACAATCGAGCGCAAGTTTCGCGAAATGCTCAAGAAACGATGGAATAAACTCAATCTTAGCCCTATCGATCGCAAACCAACGGCACACGCGCGATTGTCTTGTTGCATACTCGCCTACGCGATGCTAAGTATGGACGGCCAATTGAAAATCACCGATATCGAGTGCCATGTACTGCTCGTACCGGACGTTCGTACTGACGCCACCTCCTCCGCGCAGGACGACATCGTCGTCTTTGTCCACACCGACGAAGGCATCACAGGCATAGGCGAAAGCGACGTCAACCCATGGATCGCTCGAGCATGCATTGAGGCGCCTAGCACCCACTCGATGGGCTTAAGCCTAAGGGAAATGCTGATCGGCGAAAACCCCCTGGAAACGGAACGGCTTTGGCAAAAGCTTTACATAGGCAGCTGCATGAACGGTCGGCGCGGAGCAGTCATAAACGCAATTGGCGCCATTGACATGGCCCTTTGGGATATCCGCGGCAAAGCCGCAGGCAAACCTACCTGGCAGCTGCTTGATGGCACGGCGCGAAAAGCAATCCAACCCTACGCCTCCCTACAGCCTAATGGTAGCAGCCTCGAACAATACCGTAACTCACTTGTGGAATGGGTCCTTCACGCAAAAGAAATCGGCTTTCGTGCAGCTAAGCTCGAGATAACGCTTTTCGGGCCCTACAACCACACCGGCATGAATGAGAGCGATGACAAGGTCACTGAAGTTCTCGCCGCCTGCCGTAAGGCCGTTGGCCCCGACTTTACCATTATGGTTGATGTCCAATACGCTTGGAACAGTGTGGACCGGGCGCTCGCCACCGTCCGTGAATGGAAAGAATTCGACGTCTACTTCCTTGAAACCCCATTGTGGGTAGACGACCTTGAAGGCTACGCCCGGATGCACGACGAAAGCGGCATCCGTATAGCCGCAGGCGAATGGCAAACAACCCGCCACGAATTCGCCGACCTAATGGACCGGGGAAAAGTGGACGTGGCCCAGCCTGACGTCGGTCGCGTCGGCGGACTGACCGAGGCCATAAAAGTCTGCAACATGGCCGCCGAGCGGGACCGGCAAATTATCCCGCACTGCTGGAAAACCGGAATCAGCATCTCCGCCAGCGCCCACCTTGCCGCCGTCACCCCACACTGCCCCTACTTCGAATACCTCCCCGCCGAACTCACTGATTCAAAACTTCGACGGGAACTCGTGCAGGACGATTTGCAACTAGTTGACGGAAAACTGGCCATCCCTCAAAAACCGGGCCTCGGCATCGAGATCAACATGGATGCTCTGAAGAAATTCAAACAAGATTAATTACTAGGGCCCCTCATCCAAGGCATTAATAATTACATCAATCTCTGTCGGTTGAACCCATTCCTCACCTTTTAACAATAAGATGCGACCATCAGAAAAAACATCGTGAGAGGGTCCCCATACATTCACGTATTCTCCCTGGAAAAACAATTCCGGCTCTCCAACATCTGGTTCATCTTTAAGGTTTAAGGCTACCTTAAACCATTTTGAGCCATTGCGATAATAAACTGCAGACCCATCTGGGAGCCACTTTGGCTCCTCCCCTCCACCGCTAGAAATTCGCATCTCCTGATTCATTTCAGGATAACGATTCAAATAAATAGCATAACTTCCCTCCATGTCTTTCTCTGATGTATAACAAATCCATTTCTCATCATTAGAAAAAACTGCCCCCCACTCTGTTAATTGATTGTCTGTTAGCTTGGTTTTTTTTTCTTCTTGTAGATCTATAACATAAAGTTCATTTAAGCCTCCTCCTTGCTCTGAACCAAAACACAACAAACTACGTCCGTCAGCAGAAATATCGGAAACATTAAAAACACGCATTAAACTATCAGCTATTTGAATTCTTTTTTCATTTCTTTCCCGAAAATCATATACATATAAATTAAATAATGTAGGATCATCCCTATTTGATGTATAATAAAGCTTATTCCCGTCAGGACTCCACACGGGAGTATAATTATGTTCCGTTTTTGAAAATGAAGTAAGCCTAGACCTTTTAACATCTAAAACATTTACATCTGTGATTTGATTATTAACTACTTCAATCGCAATTCTTTGACCATCTGGCGATATAGAATATTGCCCAAAAATCTCTTTTTTTTCTACCAAAGGAGTAGAATTTTTTGTTTCAGGATTCAAAACGGTCAACTGAAACTCAGGCCTGTGAACTCCTTTTAAAAAAACTAAAATATCATTATCGGAAAATGAATACTGAGCACCATATCTATGAGTAAGTATTTTTGATTTTGCCAATGTCCTTGACGAACCCACGGGCTTTAAAGATTCCATATCAATTTCAGTAGATCTTAATTGGCCATCTTCGACTGTTACCAATTTTTTTTCACCAAAGAATCCAGGTGTTAACCCATCCCCCACTTTCGTAATGCTTCTAGTATCAGTTTCGATGTGAAATACTGAATATGGCCCTCTAAACACATTCACACCAGAAGCCCGAAAAAGAATTCCTGCCCCGTCAGGCATCATACTCGGATTAAAAACTCGCAATATCTTGTCTGTTAATATTGAAGGCATACCGCCGTTTTCACTAACCTCACAAAAACTAGCCCCCTCTGAATCCCCAAAATAAATCATCCCATTGCTGCCCCAAGTCGCTCCAGAGTAAGGATTGTTCGCATCACAAATAATTTTTAATAAGCCACTTGATAATTCAATCTTCTTTATTTTGTCAGAGGTTACAAATCCAATCCACTTGCTATCGGGACTAAAAAAAGGAAGAAGACCACCCTTTGATTCCCGCATTAAATTGAAATTATCGTCATTCAAATTACGAAGACACAAGTAACGCTCGTTTTCGTAGGTGCAAACATATACAATATGTTTTCCATTCGGGGATATTGCCAAATTTCGTCGCACCACCCCGAACGGCATTTCAGTTGGTTTGACTAATGGGTAATTCTTCGGAATTGAAAAGGTTAAATGGATACGACCCTGCCTAGATTTTTGTTGGTCAAAATCAAACTTGTTTTCGGAGGTTAATACTTCTTGAGGAGTAAACAGCAAAAAACCAAGTAGAAAAATAATACTGATCGCTAATATAACGATAGCGATTTTACCCGATTTTTTGGATTGCCCATAGCCCGAAGCTGTTGGCTTTTCGTGGCGTTTAACAGTAGTAGATTGCGGAACGGTGGCTTCGCCGTCGCGACTGATGCCGCGCTTCGCCAAACCATTGGCCAAATCTTTCAGCACTTGCTGTTCATCTTGCCCATACAACTCCAAGTGCTGAATGCCGGCCAGCTGGTATTGCAGCTTAGGCGGAACATCCGCCGGTTCAAGATAGACCGGCAGCAGCGCCTTCTTTTGCTCCGATGCTAGCATCACCTCCTTAACCACGTTGTGAGAGTCGGTCGAGTTTTGTGACAGCATTACGACCATCACTCGGCAGTCAGCGATCGCCTGCACGATCTGTTCCGACCACAGGTCGGCTGCATGAATGTTCCCCTCGTCCACCCACACTGAAATACCNTTGCCACGCAACGACTCCACCACCGGCATCACACGATCCCGATCCAGACTTGAGTAACTGATGAAAACTTCCGCTCCCATTTTTCTACTCAGCCTCTAATCCACATCTAATGCATTAATGATCACATCAATCTCTGTCGGCTGCACCCACTCTTGCCCTTTCAACAAAAGAATGCGCCCGTCGGGAAATTCATCGTGTGACGGCCCCCAGACATTCACGTAGTCGCCCTCAAAAAACAACTCTGGTTCTCCGACCGACAGCGGCACCTTAAAGTCTACTGGCACCCTCATCCACTGTGAACCGTTCCGATAATAAATACTTGCACCATCGGGAAGCCACCTCGGCTCCTCACCCCCACCAGACGAAATCCGCATTTCGTTATCCATTTCTGGAAATCGATTCAAATAAATCGCGAAGCTGCCTTCCATATCCTTCTCTGAAGTATAAGCCACCCACTTTTCATCCTCGGAAAATACCGCCCCCCATTCATTATAATTATTATCTGTGAGCTGTGTTTTTTTACGCCCCCTTACATCAACCATAAACAACCCCCAATTTCCACCAGTCCGAGGCTGGCCAAAGCAGAGTAACCGCTGCCCATCTTTTGAGACATCTGAAATATTTATCATACGAAATTGGTTACCTTCTAACTCTATTTTTTTCTCCTTCCTTTTTGTGAAATCAAACTCATACAATTCAAAGATCGCTAAATTACCCCTATTCGAAGTGTAATAGATTTTACTGCCATCGGGACTCCAAATCGGAGTGTAATTATGTTCTGAATTCGTAAAAGAACTCAATCTGGATCTTTTTAAATCCAAGATTTGAATGTCATACAATTGATTATTCACGACCTCCACTGCAACACGACCTCCATCCGGAGAAATTGAGAATTGGCCAAAAATCTCCTTTCTGTCAAAGATCGGATTAACTTGATTTGAAGCGGGGTTCAAAGCGACAAGTTGATGTTCCAAACTACTCGCTCCTCTTAAGAACATCATTATATTATTCTTTGACAACATATACTGAGAAGTGTGAATTCCGTATCTTATTGTTGCACCCGTTAATGTTTTCGCCTGCCCAGCCAACTTCATATTATCAAAATTTATTTTCCTAATTCGAATCTGCCCATCTTCGATCGTTGCGATATTTTTTTTATAAACTGAAGGCGTTTGCCCCCCTCCCAATCGAGTAATTTCTCCACTACTTAACTCTATGAAGTAATTGGATAACGGCCCTCTACTGAGATTAGGACCAGGAGATCTGAATAACACTCCTGATTTTGATGAAGTTGAAACAAAATCAGAGATTTCAATCAGAGTGGTGATTTTATCAGTAACCTCAATTGCTACACCTCCATTCTCGTTGACTTTATAAAAAAACGATCCTTCAGAGTCCCCATAATAAATCATACCATCATCCCCCCAAACTGCTCCAACATAGGGGTTTTTCACATCACAGATAATCTTCAATAGACCGCTAGATATTTCAATCTTCTTGAGCTTGTTTTCCGTCACGAAACCTACCCATTTCCCATCCGGGCTAAAAAAAGGTAAAAATGCTCCATTCGAATCCTTTAATAATTTAAACGAATTTTCACTAATACTACGGAAGCATAAGTGCCGCTCACCTTCAAATTCACACACGTAAACCAATTTTTTACCGTTTGAAGAAATAGCCAACATTCTCCATGGAGCCCCAAACGGCATATCAGTTGGCTTGGCCATGGGATATTCCTCCGGTATTGAAATCGATAGATGAACGCGCCCCACCCCAGAATTCGTCGACTGAATGGGTTTGCTTGACGGGCTTTTCACAAACAACAACGCCGCGACACAGGCGGCCAAGGCCCATGCGATCGGCTTGGCCAAGTTTTTGGGTTGGGACCCAGTAACGTGTTTCGCGCTTGGTCGTTCGTGGCGTTTAACAGTGGTGGATTGCGGAACGGTGGCTTCGCCGTCGCGACTGATGCCGCGCTTGACCAATCCGTTGGCTAAGTCTTCCAACACCTGCTGCTCGTTCTCGCCGTATAATTCCAAGTGCTGGATACCTGCCAATTGGTATTGCAGCTTAGCCGGAACATCCGCCGGTTCAAGATAGACCGGCAGCAGCGCCTTCTTTTGTTCCGATGCTAGCATCACCTCCTTAACCACGTTGTGAGAGTCGGTCGAGTTTTGTGACAGCATTACGACCATCACTCGGCAGTCAGCGATC
>PBKH01000051.1 GCA_002721375.1 Verrucomicrobiales bacterium | reverse complement strand
AGTATGTTTTCCTCTTTCTCTTGCTCCCCAAATAGTAAGCAACAGTGAACTCATCGTAGTAAATGCTCTTGCGGCCGCGAACATTTTTTAACGGTCGTTTATAATGGTAAATCTTAACTTGGGAAGAGCCTCGTTTGACGGAGTAGGGAAACCTAAAACGCTTAGCTGGCATAAACTTGCGCTATTGTCCGGAATTTGTCCGGGAAAACAAGACGAAAAAAACACCTTGATGTTTAAGTATTTGGTAATGAGGAAGTTAAAGTGGCGACCCCTACGGGACTCGAACCCGTGCTGCCGGCGTGAAAGGCCGGTGTCCTAACCACTAGACGAAGGGGTCTCTTCGTGAAAAGACCGGGTCAATCTATTGGCTTTTTGGTATTTGTCACGAAAAACCTGTTCTTTGGTATTAGTTTTGCCGCGGCAACGGTCGGCTTGGCTTGCCAATTGGGAGGCGCTGGGTCAAAAAAACGACAGCAAGATGATGCCGTCAACTGCCATTCACAATGCCAAGGTCCTATTTGTTGCTCTGTTGACTCTTGGGCTTGATCAGTTGACCAAGTGGATTGTGGTCTGGAAGTTGCCGTTCAACGGGGAACCAGTTTCCGTAGTCCACGGATTTTTCGAGCTTGTACATTACGGCAATACTGGAGCGGCGTGGAGTCTGTTTAGTGGGAATAATTTCTGGCTGGCTATCTTCTCGTTGGTGGCTTTGGTATTTCTCTGGGTTTCGCGGAGGCATTTTGGGGCTGATGTTCCGCTTGGACAACTGGCTCTGGGGCTGATTCTTGGTGGTGTGGCCGGTAATCTAGTGGATCGTGTGGTACACCATCATGTGGTTGATTTTCTACAGTTTTATATTCCGTTTCGATTTCCCGCTTTTAATGTGGCCGACAGCGGTATTTGTACTGGGGTGGGACTGATGTTCATTCAATCGTTGCAGACACCGAAACCGGACGCGACATGGGCCAATAAGGGAAAAGTACCATCAGAAACGCATGCTCTGGCGGAGCAGAACGAGGAAGAGTCAGAAGTTTGAGTACTACGGCGGTTTACCTTGCCGGTCCGACGGCGAGTGGCAAGTCGGCGCTTGCTCAGCGTTTGGCCAAGCGATTAGGCGGGGAGATCATCTCAGTGGACTCGATGCAAGTTTATCGTGGACTCGATATCGGTACAGCCAAGCCAAGCGCACAGGATCAGGGAGAGGTGCCGCATCACTTGATTGACGTAGCCGAAATTGACGCTCCGTTTGATGTTGCACAGTTTATTTGCTTGGCTAAGCGTGCCGAGGAGGTGGTTCGGTCACGGGGTGCAAGGCCTATTTTCTGCGGTGGCACTGGGCTTTATTTTCGAGCGTTGTTTGAAGGTCTTGGTGAGAGTCCCTCCAGCGATGAGTCTTTACGTGCTGAGTTGGAGGCCACGCCGCTCGACGTATTACTCGATGAGTTGAAGGCTGAAGACTTGGCGGCATTCGAGTCGATCGATCGCCAAAACCGGCGGCGTGTCGTCCGTGCCGTGGAAGTTATTCGATTAACAGGGAGTCCGTACTCGGAGCAGCGAACCGGTTGGAATGAAATCGGCCAAACACCGATCAATTTGTTTTGCATCCAGTTAGAGGTTGAAGCTCTGAATCGACGTATTCATGAACGAGTCGATATAATGTTTGAAAAGGGGCTTGTTGAGGAAACCAAGTGTTTGATTAAGCGCGGTTTTCGTGAAAACCGTACCGCATGTCAGGCGATTGGTTATCGGCAAGTACTAGATTTTTTGGATGGCATATTTGGATTGGAAGAGACAATCGAGCAGGTGAAAATTAAAACGCGCCAGTTTGCCAAGCGTCAACGATCATGGTTCCGAAACCAGATGAAATGCAGAGCGTTTGAGTGGAAAGAGGGGGAGCCTGCAGATGTATGCAGCGAGCGGTTATCAGGGATGCTCAGATGAAGATGGTGGTAGCTGGAGCGATTGCTTATCTCCGTTTTTCCTTTTTCGAAAACCGGGCCTGTCCCCGGGGCGTGGGTTTCCCTTGAAACGTTCTCGGGAAGAGGTTGGACGCAGATATTTTTCAATTTTCTCAAGTTGTTTCTCCGTAAGGTCGGTGCGTAAAGAGTCCTTTAGATTTTTTGTCGAGATGCGCATGCGCCTACGCATTTCATCCCAGCAGGTTTTCATCTCTTCTCGGCTTGACTTAAATGCCAATTCGACCTTGGCAGCCTGTTCGTCGGTTAGTTTGATGTCGCTTTGGATGCGTTCCATTAGCGAGTTTAACTGGCCTTCCATACGAGAACCGGGGCGATTGTCGGGGTTGTGTGGGCCGCGTTGATATGGGAAATCCCGTTGTAACATTCGTGTCGCTTTGGATTTCGTACGGTCCAGCATGATCCCTCCAGTTACAACACCGGTGATAAAGATGACCAATGCGGCTAATATGGGTTTCCAAGCGTTCACCAAGTGAGTTCCAGGTCGTCGAACGAGGCCAGCATCACTGTCTCGAAGTCGGCAAAATTAAACTGATCGACTGTCAGACTGGGGGATGTGTCTGCTGGTTCCTTTTCGGATAAAAGCATTGCTAGCATCATCACGGTAAGGCATGGGACAGCAGCACGCCACAGCATGCGAGTCCAATGGGTTAATGGATCAGGCAAAAGTAGGTCGCGTATCTGTGCCATGATTCGATTCTCGAAGGCGTATGGTACGCGTTCGTTGTCAGGGAGATTCCGTGCGAAACGCAGGAAGCGTTCGTCTTCGGATCCGGTTTCAAGCGAGTGTTTTTCCCGGACTCGTGCCATCATTCGGGACGCGAACTCGATCGGCACCCGTTCATCCGTCTGGACGGCTTTCGCCATCTTCAAAAACTGTTCCTGTTTCTCTGTCTCTGTGGCTTTCATCTGCCAATTTATGTTGACGTCATAACAGTTCGAGCGGTTACAATCTTTTCTCCTTCATAAGAAATCGTTCTACCGCTTGCCGCATTTCCTTGCGGGCTCGGAATGCCTGTACTTTTACGAGTGATTCGGACCAGCCAGTAATGCCGGCGATTTCGCGGATTGAGCGACCTTCGAGTTCCTGCATCGTTAGGACGATTCTTGCACGATCGGAGATCTGGTCGAGCACGGTGTGTACCAGCTCCCTGGCTTGATTAAGAGCTTTGGGATCATCGGAATCCGGTATATTACTTAGCCGATCCTCCCAGCTCTCGCTGTCAAACAGCATGTCACTAATGGTTTGTTCGGGGCGGTTGCGATGCCGGCGCAGGGCGTCATAGCAGGTATTTATCGAAAGCCGCATGAACCAATGCTCGAAAGGGGCCGTGCCTTTATAGCTGGCCAGTCTTTGGAAAGTTTTTGTGAAGATTGTTTGCACGATGTCCTCCACATCCGATTCGTTGCGGAAATATTTTCGTGCCATTCCGAATACGCGCGTCTGATAGCGGATAATTAACACCTCGAAGCAGTCCACGTTACCATCGACAACGAGCGCGACCAGTTCCTCGTCGGTTCGTATGTCAGTCTCGTGAGCCGTTTCGGTTACTTGCATTGGAGTTCACAGAACAATACCGCTAAATAAGTAACACCTCTAGACTCTGTTGGTTGTCCCAAAATTACGATCCGTGATTGGGTAACCGCTGCTGCTGCTTGCCAACCAGCTAGGTTTGAGCAACAGTCTTGCCACTTTTTATGCCAAGCGAAAACGAGATTCTTGATGCCCTTAAGGGGGTCAAATACCCCGGTTACTCGAGGGACATTGTTTCCTTCGGTATTGTAAAGGACGTCTCAGTTGCCAACGGTGCGGTCAGCATTGCTATACATCTAACCAGCGCCAATGCCGAGATCTCTGGACAGATCAAGTCCGATTGCGAGGAGGTAATCAAGGCAGTCGATGGCGTCCGTTTGGCTCACGTGCAGGTAGTCCAACCAACTGAAGGCAGCCCAACTCAGCCCGGCGGACCTGCGTCTGACCAGGCTCCGCAAAAAACTCCAGGCATTGCGCGTGTCATTGCTGTTGCCAGTGGCAAGGGCGGCGTGGGAAAATCTACCGTTTCTGTTAACCTCGCCTGCGCTTTGGCCAAGCGCGGCTCAAGTATCGGCTTGCTTGACTGTGATATTTATGGCCCGAGCATTCCGTTGATGATGGGTGTTAATGGGCGTCCGTCCGTTACCGAGGGTGGTGAGGAAAAACTTGTGCCTCTAGAGAACCATGGCGTCAAACTAATGAGTATGGGCTTTCTGCTGCAGGATGACCAGCCGGTTATCTGGCGTGGGCCAATGATCATGAGGACGATCCAGCAATTCGTTATGCAGGTTGATTGGGGCGAACTGGATTACCTCCTCGTTGACTTGCCACCCGGAACGGGAGACGCGCAACTCTCCCTCTGCCAGACTGTGCCGCTTGACGGTGGAGTAATCGTGACCACGCCTCAAGAGGCGTCGCTCGGTGTTGTCCGCAAAGGGATCGAGATGTTTCGCAAGGTCAATGTGCCGATCATAGGTATGATTGAGAATATGAGCTATTTTATTGCTCCCGGGGGTGATCGGGTTGAGATCTTTGGTTACGGAGGTGGTCAGGACGAGGCGGCTCGTCAGGGAGTGCCATTTCTTGGGGAGGTGCCGCTCTACACCGAAATTCGGAAGGGCGGCGACAACGGTGTGCCGGTGGTCGTGGGTGAGTCTGACTCGCCTCCCGCAGAGGTATTTGGGCAGATCGCCCAGCAATTGGAGGAAAAATTGGCTGCACCTGCGGAGTGATTTTTGTCTGAATTATCCATTTAACCGGTTGACAAGCGCTTGGAATTTAGTAATTTGCGCGGCCTTTTCGCTAGTTTAGCAATTTTTTAAACGATGCCAAATATCAAGTCAGCAAAGCGCCGGATGCGCAGTGATGCGACCAAACAGGCCCGTAACCGTTCTGTCAAGAGTACCCTCAAGACGGCCGAACGACGTCTCAATGATGCAATCAAGGCTGGTAAGAAAGAGGCCACTCAGATCGCGCTGAATGCCGCATCTTCCGCATTCGACAAGGCGGCTAAGCTTGGAGTTATTCATTCCGCTAAGGCAGATCGAAAGAAATCTAGATTGGCAAGCCGTGTAAACTCGAGCGATTAAGTTATTAAGAGCCAACTAAAATTTCAAAGGCCCCGTTAAGTCTGGGGCTTTTTTATTTTTAAGGTTTTAGAGGAGAGCCATTTGATTCGGTCTAACAGCGTGGTGGTTAAGAAAATCTTCTAGTATTCAACCTGTTTTGGGTGTTGATGCGACGAGGGTAACGTACACGCAAGCGCTATTATGCTGTACAAAGGCTGTTTGCCTACAGAATCCACAGCATTCCCACTTGCACCAAGCCAATTAGAAACCCGAGGATGGCTCCGACTCCTTCGATAAAACGAAATTCTCTCCGCATGATGCCGAGCAGTATTTCCTCGAGTTTGTCGCTGGAAAATGCTGAAACTTTATCTCGCACCAATTTTTCGACATTCATGTTTTTTTCGAGATGACTTATGAACATCTCACCAAGTTCCGGTACGGCTTTAGCCAGGCAATTGACCAATGAATATTTGATTTTTTCCACCATGTCCGACCCTAGAAACATTGCAGCCATCGGGATTGCTTCCATCAGATTGTTCTTCAAAAACTCATCAACCTTTCCCTCGATCACCTTGGTGACGTGTGCGACAAATTCGTCCCCTTGTAGATGCCTCCGAACGTCCTCCATTGAGAATAATTCACGAGCGACTAGTTGGCCGAGTTTCTCCGCCAATGCCTGCTGTCGCTTGGGGAAAACACCCTGGATTCGCAGACCAAGGATTCGTATTTCTTCGCGCGGATGAAATAGCATTCGTACAGCTAGATAATTTGTGCCCCATCCAATCACGGCTGCGATTACGGGCAGCAGGCACCATGTCCATTTGAAAATCTGGGGTTCGGCTTCAGGCATTTTTTTTCGGATGCTTTTCTTGCTTGGGTTTGCGTCTTGGTTGCTCACCAATGTGGGAGTCGTTGCGTTTGCGGGCTAGCATCACCTGTTTGTGGCGTTCGCGCAGCCGTTCGCGACGTTCTTCGGTCAACTCATTCGCACATCGCGGGCAACACACGCCCGGTTCGTACTTCGGTGATTGAGTCTCCGCCTCGGAGATTGGCCATCGGCAGCCGAAGCAAATCTCGAAGTCGCCCTGTTCCAATCCGTGCTTCACCGCTACCCGATGGTCGAACACAAAGCAGTCGCCTTCCCAGGCGCTTTCAGCCTCCGGCACGCTTTCGAGATAGCTTAATATCCCNCCTCTGAGGTGGAACACTTCCTTGAAACCNTTCTTCAGCAGTTGCGCTGAGGCCTTTTCACAGCGGATACCACCNGTGCAGAACATCGCGATCTTCGCATGTTTCTCAGGATTAAGATTATTTTTCACGTATGNTGGCCATTCGCCGAATGTCCCGGTTTTTGGGTTNAGTGCACCCCTGAAGGTTCCGACTTCGACTTCGTACTGATTGCGCGTGTCGATTAAAGTCACATTCGGATCATCGATTAGCTTATTCCAGTCTTCCGGTTCAACGTACTGGCCAACCGCTTTATTCGGGTTCACTGATGGATCACCCAGTGTGACGATCTCAGGTCGAAGGATAACTCGCATACGGTGAAAAGTTTTGCGGTCCGTGTAAGACAAGCGAGTAGGAAGATCAGCCAGACGCTCATCGGTGCGCAAAAAATCGAGCGCCTTCGTGATCCCTTCGCTAGGACCGGCAATAGTGCCGTTGATCCCTTCCGGCGCAAGGATGATGGTACCAAGAACCGATTGGTCTTTGCAGAACTCCCTGATCGGAGCTTGTTTGCTTTCGAAATTCGGTAGATCGGCGAACAGATAAAATGTAGCGACGGTGTACTCCATTTATTTGATCAAGCGGTTGGTGTTGCTTGTCTTGGGAGAATGCATAAAACAAACTGCGGTAACAAGCCTATGTCAATAAACGAAAGGGTCGCTTGACAAGCGCTTGGTCAACCGGAAGGGTCAGCACNGATGNATCGGAAGCAGGCAAACATCCCTTGGCGGTTTCTTGGTGGACTATTTTTTGTCACCCTATTGCTGTACTTTGCTGGATTTTTCGGTATCGAGTATTTGCGCGATCGCAAGGGNCCGTGGCAGGTGAGTTTTGACGCTGCTTTAGCCAATGGGCCGACCATGACGATTCGCCAACCATCCCTTGGCATCGACGGCTTTTGTGTTGTATTCGAGGGTTCAAGTGTAGACGGGCTTACCAGCGGCGAGGTGACGTTCGATGAGCCAGGTCGAAATGCTCAGCCGATGGACAGAACGCCCGAAAGCAGTCAGGAACTGAAACAGAAATCGTTTTCAGTACCNTTCGGTGAATGTATCTACCAGGATCTAATGTTCCTCCCTGGAATCGTGACAATGAACCTCCTTGGGCACGAGATCGAGCTGATGCCTCGTACGCTGGTCGTCGATAAAAAAGAGGTGCCGTGGAGCACGGCCGGCGCGAAGNTTATTATTCAGCCGCTTCCTNAAAAATAATCAACGGAAATGCTTCTTCAGGAATGCGTCGGTCGCGTCCACTGTTGGAAGAAACCATTCGTGCATACCCCAAAACGGATGCGGTGCCTTGGGCATCTTGATGAACTCGTANGGGATATTTAGNTCATCAAGTCTTGGCCAAATCGATGCGTAGCGCATCCCNGGTTTATCNAGTTCTCCATCNATGAACAGCATTGGCGGGGTATTTTTACTAACGTGTGTTATGGGTGAGGCTTCGACATAGATGCCGGTCTTATGGTCCGGCAGCNCGCCACCCATGAAGTCGATCACGGCATCGCTTCGGAGGGTGCTCGCTGCTTTCTTCAGCCGTTCCAAGATGAAGGGTTCGAGAAGATTCATTGCTCCGCACATCACCACCGCCGCCTGTACGTTGGAAGAGGCGTTATGATGGTCACCATTCCCTTCAAAACGTTTTACTCCGTTGCTCGCCGCCATGAAACCTGCGAGGTGACCACCGGCCGAGCCGCCCAGTGTGGCAANATGCTCAGGGTCAATGTTATATCGNTTTGCATTTTTCCGTGTCCAACGGATTGCCGCTTTGCAATCGTATACCGCTGCCGGGAAAGGCTTCTCACCGCTCAAACGGTATTGTGGTACCACGCAAACATAGCCTCGTTGTGTTAATGCCTGTGCCAAGGCGGCAAACAATCCTGGCCGGCCGTTCATCCATCCACCACCGAAAAACATCACGATGGCCGGGCATGCCGTTTCGCACTTGGTAGGACGATAGAGATCTAGTGTAAGGCGACGCTTCCTGCGCTTGTCCACGTAAGTATATTGTAGGTGCGGTTCCTTAATAACTCCCTCATGCCTGTTTGGCATGACGCGGGTGAGATCCGGTTCCATTGATGATTTATTCTGTGCAACCGATTTAACGGCAAGCATTGTCAGGATCAGAAAACAAAGGATGAGCTTGCACNCCATAATTAATGGATTTTTGTCAGAGCATCGGCGAAGGCTTTGCCAATTTCGCCGAGGATCTTGGCNGAGCCGAGGTAATGGTAGGCGGCGTTGGAGGTGCCGACCTCGAGGATTTTCAACTCTTCTTTCGAGAACAACTTGTCTGTGAAATCGGCTATCGCCTTCTCGCGTTGCTCACGGGTGAGTGATTGATCCTTGGCCAGCTCTCTGCGCTTGGCGTTGATCTTGCCTCGGCGGTCGACCAGTTCGGAGAGTTGCTCATCCCAGTAGTTCTCAGTGAACACCGCAGTAACATTGCCTTTGAATTCCGGTAGCTTGATGGGTGCGGCCATGGCCTTGCGGAATTCACCGTGTANACTGGCGTAGCGTTGTTTTTCAGGACCGTACTTGGCGATTGGTCCNCCTGCTCCCATCACGCCGATGACGAATGGCAGCTTGGGCNCCTTCAANTCTTTGCGCACATCNCGAATGAAGTGCGCTAGGTTTTTNCTGTATGNATCATAGCTGCCCGGCTGTCCGCGCATGGGGTAGGTGCTACCNTCAACCATGTCGTTCCATCCTTGAAACCACACAAACCCTGCCAGCTCGTAGCCTTCCTTGGTGTTGTAGTTNGGGTACACGCTCTCGATGGAGCCAAGAACCTTTTGAGTGTGCTTGAGCATCAGCCGATAATAAACACCTGTGCGTTTCGCCTTTTCTTTGCGAGCCTCCGTAAGAGACTTGCCTCGCTTTTTGAAATTCTCGATTTGCTTTTCATTAAACACGTAAGGCCCTGCGCTCGGTGGCCGAAAATCGGTGTTCAACGATTTGCCGCCCCATGAGGTCTTGATTAACAGAATCGGCTCATTCAAATGCTGCTGCATGGTTATTCCAAACGTTAGCTCTGGCCCAATCTTCACGCCGCGCCCACCGGCACCGTAGCCAACTGTCAACTGCCCCTGCTTCACGCCTGATTCCACCGAGGTATCAATCGATGAAATCCAAACATCCTGATGTGTTTTTGCTTTGCCGTCCGCATTTTGAATTGCCTTCAACAACGGCGCTGTCTTCGGGTCCATGTCTAGATGCTGCAAAGTCCGCTCAGCCGCATGGCCTTGCATGTTGGATTGTCCGACCAGCAAGTACACCTTAAGTGGCTTGGCAAATAACGGGACGGTAAATGAGAAGAGAGAGAGAAGGATACAGATTGGTTTCATTTTTTACCCGTTGACAAAAGTTCTACCATCAATTTTCCCATGCCTAGTCCCACATTCATATAGGTCTTTGCATTTTTACCGTAGTGTCCGTTGGAGGCCCCACCCATGGAAAGTGGATAAGAGTAAAGTACGTTTGCTTCTCCCTTATTGGCATTTGCAAAGGTAAGCATCCCTTCAATAATCATCTTTTCGTTGCCGGTGGCGTTGTCCTTGTTTGTTTGACCGAGCGTGGCGACGACCATCTTGGCTTCGGGGGCATTGAATTCCTTGCAGAGAGCCTTGAAGAGTTGGGCGAGGTTTTTACCATACATGGCCGAATGAGCCGCGTTGTATCGGTCCTTGTCTCCTTGCCACCAGAAGAAGCCGGCTACTTCGAATTCTGGCATCTCTGAACGTTTTAATGTTCCTGGGTAATATTTTTGCAGTTCGAACAAAACTTTTTTGGCCCGGGCCACGTCACCATCGTATTGCAGGCCGGCATGCCAATTATGCTTGGGAAGTTCTGGCACCTCACCTTTGATCCAACTAGGATGGCGAACTTCATCGTTGTAGGCCGGGGTTACCATGGTCACATTCTTTCCCGTTTTCTTTTCGGTTGTTTCGACTTCGTGCCTTGGGCTGCCGGGAGGAAGAAGATCCCAACCGAGTGATCGGTTGCCGATAGAACTCTTGAGAATCAGGACAGGTTCATCCAGCGCGTTGCCCAAGTGATGCCCGATGCCAATTTCGATGCCAATCCCACCTCCAGAAACAGTTAGCCAATCATTGCGCCTAATTCCGCCACGTCCGTTTGGCCCACCGCTACCCTGCGTGTGGACGTTGCGCACGTCCTGGCGCTTGGTCCAGTTGCCTTCATTATCCACCATGAATGGATAGAGTTTTTCTTTATGAACAGCGTATTCAAGCGTACCCTCCTTATCGCCTTTGACTCGTCCCTTCTCCAAGGTGTTGGATTGTCCCATGATCAGGAACACTTTAACCGGCTTCGTCATATCTGCTGGCTTGCCGTCAGGATCCGGTAACGCTTGGACAGCTTGGCCAAGCGGAACAAAAAGTAGTGTCATTGATAAAAAATCAACCCAAGAAGTTGCTCTGGCATTCATAGATTCGCTGCGGACCATTGACACAACAAGTAAATGAAGTCTACTCAGTTTTTCTAGGTCAAGCGTTAGGCCATTTCCCTTGACCGATTTTTTTCATTTCGGTAAATATTTGTGGCTGCTAATTTTATTCCCATCATAAGAGGAGCCTATGCCTGACGTCTCGACTGCGAACGATCTGTTTATCAGTTATGCCCACATTGACGATCTCCCGATTTCTGAGGATCAGAAGGGATGGATCACGGAGTTTCACCGCATTCTGGAGAATCGACTTGCTCAGTTGATGGGTGAAAAACCAAAAATTTGGCGGGACCAAAAACTTTCAGGAAGTGACATATTCGATGACCAAATTGTCGATCAATTTCGTAACACCAAGCTAATGGTGTCGGTCCTGAGCCCCCGTTACATCAAGTCGGAATGGTGCAACAAGGAGATCACCGAGTTTTACCGGAATGCAGAGGAAAGTGGTGGGATTTCTATTGCTGGTAAGTCGCGCGTCTTGAAGGTGGTTAAGACTCCTTACGATCCAGATGATGTTCAGCCGGAGTTACGGCGGGTCTTCGGAAGTGTCCTTGGGTTTAATTTTTATGACTTCGACGACAATTCCGGCAAGGTAGTCGAGTACAATGAGGCTTTCGGCAAGGAGGCAAGGCAGAACTATTTCAGTCGTATCTACGATTTGGCCTATGAGATTTGTGAAATACTGAAAAAAAGCGGTCCCGGTGGTGCTTGCGATGCTCCTGCTGTCGTTCTGCAAGAGGGAGCGAAGACGGTTTACCTCGCCACTGTGACCGGCGATCGTAGCGAGGAACGCGAAAACATAGCTCGCGACCTTCGCGAGCGTGGCCATGTGATCTTACCGGACAGACAGTTGCCAATGAATGCTGCTGAAGTTGAGTCGAAGGTTGGGCAATTCATGGAACGTGCAGATGTGGCTATCCATCTTCTCGGTTCAAGTTACGGTATGATCCCGGAGGCTGGAGACAGGTCAATCATCGAAACGCAAATCAAGTTATCCGCAGTCGAAACCGCCAAAAGAGGTGTCGAACGTCTCGTTTGGCTGCCCAATGAACTGCAGGATGTCGAGGAAAAACAAACCGATTTTGTGGAGCGGCTAAGGGTCGATCCTGCGACCTATCAGAAAACTGACTTTGTCGAGGGGACTTTTGAGATTTTTAAGGGGCTGGTCGTCGACCACTTCGTTGAGCAAAAAAGTCGCGTCGACACTCCGGTGCAGGATGAGTCTGGCGAGGGGCCGAGGGTTGTGTACCTGATGGCACCGCCAGATGATGAAGGCAAAATCGAGCCTATCGAGGATTATCTTTTCGATCATGGACTCGAAGTGGTTATCCCAGTATTCGCTGGCACCGAGGCCGAAGTCTCTGAGGCTCATATGGAGAATCTGCGCATTTGCGACTCTGTATTAATCTATTTCGGCTCGGCCACTCGGCAATGGGTCAATATGAAACTCAACAATATGATTAAGGCATCTGGACAGGGCCGGACATTGCCTATACGCGAAAAAGCCATCCTCGTCGCACCACCGGATTCTAGGCATAAGGAGCGATACCGTTCGCACTTGGCTGAGATCATTCAGATATCGGACGACGATCTGAGTCCACTCAATACATTCATTAACAAGGCCAAGAGTAAGGAGTAAACAAAATGTTCGAAGGCAATCCATTTCCCGGTCTGCGTCCGTTTGAGTTCGATGAAAACTTCCTTTTCTTCGGTCGAGAGGAACAGGTGGCACAGCTGCTGCAGCGACTGGGCAACACCCGTTTTTTAGCCGTGGTTGGTGCGTCCGGGAGTGGCAAGTCGTCACTTGTTCGGGCTGGCCTGCTTCCGGAATTGCACGGGGGCACCATGACGAGTACTTCTATCGCTTGGGAACTTTCCATCATGAGGCCTGGTGGCGATCCGTTGACCAAGCTTTCCCAAGCCTTGGTCGAGTCCAATCTGTTTGGCGAAGTTAATGAGGAGAATATACTGCAGACCCGGGCCACACTCAGTCGTAGCGGCCTCGGACTTATCGAGGCCTATCGACAATCCAACATCGAGGAGGGGACTAACCTTCTTTTACTGGTCGATCAGTTTGAGGAAATATTCCGATTTCGCCAAGGCGGCGATAAGGCTGGACAGGAAGCTGCCCACTTCATCCAATTGTTACTGGAGACAGCGCGCCAAACAAATTTTCCCATATTTATTATCCTTACTATGCGATCTGATTTTCTCGGGGATTGCGCGGAGTTCAAGGGCTTGGCTGAAGCGGTCAACGAGGGCGAATATCTAATTCCCCGTCTTAATCGTAAGCAGCGTGCAAGGGCCATTGAGGGGCCTGTTAAGGTTGGCGGTGCAGAGATTTCTCCTCGATTAAAACAGCAGTTATTGAATGATATTGGTGATGATCCAGACCAATTGCCTATCCTGCAGCACGCTCTTATGCGTATGTGGGACTATTGGCAGACGAATGCCGAAAAGGATCAGCCCCTTGACCTGGAGCATTACGATGCCATTGGCCGTATGGTGGAGGCTTTATCTCGCCATGCGGATGAGGTTTATGATGCGCTGCCCGATGATGACCATCGGTTGCTCTGCATGAAACTATTCAAGGCGATCACTGAGAAGCAGGCTAATGGTCGCGGAATCCGCCGTCCCCTGCCGTTCGGAGAGATCGATGAAATCACCGGCCACCATCGCGAAAAAATGTTGGCTGTGATCGATTCCTTCAGACCGACTGGCAGGACGTTTATTATGCCGGGAGAAAGCGTTAAGATACACGATAGAATTATCATAGATATATCTCACGAAAGCCTCATGCGTGTCTGGCAGCGTCTAAAAAATTGGGTCAATGAGGAGGCTGACTCCTCACGAATCTACATTCGCCTTTGTGAAACTGCTGAGTTACACAATCGCGGCGAGGCCGGTTTTTACCGCGATCCGGACTTGAAGATTGCTTTGTCTTGGAGGGGCATAAACAAGCCTAATGTCAACTGGGGAACCCGTATCAATGACAGTTTTGAGCTGGCAATGAGATTCCTCGATGATTCGAAGGAGGATTTTGAGGCCGAGCAACGTGCTAAGGAGAAGGCGCGTAAGCGTGAACTCGAGCAAGCGAAGGCCTTGGCGAAAGCCGAAAAGGAGCGTGCCGAAATCCAAAGAAAATCTGCCAAGCGTAATAAAGTCTTCGCTGTGTTTCTTTTCGCCTTGGCATGTATAGCTGGGTGGATGGCTGTTAAAGCAACTAAATCAGAGCAACGCGCTGTTGCTTCCGAAATTGAGGCTAAAAACTCTCTGAGCGATTCCAAGTTGCAGGAAAGCGAAATATTAGTAGATTTGAACGAACCGCAAAGTGCAATAGCATTATTAACAAGCTCATTTAATAAGAATCAAGATTATCCAATTCTTTTAGAAAGAGCCTTTTCAATTACTGATACTCAAAATATCTCCAGTTATCATGGAACAGTTATCGATACCCAAGCCCATACTCTTCTAGACCCTAGAGGCTTTATATATGAACCAATTTTGCACACTGTTGCATTGCTTCATAAGGAAAAAGGCAAATCTTTTGTAAGTGTCTATGATTTGCACACGGAAAAGCAACTTTTTAGAACCCCAATTTTAGACATAGCAGAGTCCGTGAATTATTCCCTAGATGGAAGACATATTGTTGTTTCCGGAAAAGAAAAGAAAGGAGAATGGGATGGAGCCATAGTTTACGATGTAAGAACAGGGAAAGAGGTGAAACGGATTGAGACGACACCATCGACTGCTCTTTTTGGAACTATCTCGAATGATCTGAAAGATTTGCTTGTAGGTACAAGTAGAGGGGAAGTCTTTCATCTTAATGGCAATGGTAATAGGGATAAAATATTAAAAGTTGAGGGTGATATCTGGGAGGTTAGAATTCATCCAAAAATGAGAAAAGTTGCTATTGTTGAAAGTATAAACAAATCCTCCTATAAATTACATTATAGCAATTTAGATAATACAAAAACAAAGCATATATATTCATCTCCTGAAGAAGAAGTATGTTATTGGAACCAATGCCGCTTTTCTCCTTCTGGGAATTATCTAATTCTACATGGCGGAGGTGATTTAATGGGATCTTTGGTTATTTACGACGGAAATACGGGGAGTCAAATCCTTAAAAATGAAAGCGATCATAAAGGCGCTGTATTTGAAGCAATGTTTAGCCCTGACGAAACATTAGTTGCTACTACTTCTCGAGATCGTTCGCTCAGGCTATGGAATCTAAGAACATTAAGCAAATATGGTAAAGTAATGCAACATAATTCAGAAGTTTGGAGAGGTGCTTTTAGTCCAGATCAAAGCAAGTATGTCACTTTCACTGCAAGCGCGGATTTAGCTGTTTGGGATATAGAGTCCGGTCGACTAACACACAGTTTTATAAAACATGAAAAGCCTATTATAATGGCTGCTTTTTCCAGGGATGGTAAATATGTGTATGCAGGATCTTCGAGCGGTGAAATTCATAAATGGAAAACAGATGAAAACTCTCGTCATCCTATATTGTTAACGCACGACAGTCGAATTCTTAATTTTGTTGTAGATCAGAAAACTGGTCTGGTTGCGACTTCAGCTGAAGATGGACTGCTTAGATTGTGGAATCCAGACTCGCTAAAGCTGGAAAAGGTTTTAACCGTTGAAAAAGATCCAATCTTAAATGGAAATGCCTGGTTTATGGCGCTTGATAGGGATTCAAGGTTTCTTGGTACATTTTTGAATAAAAGCCCTTGGAATACATTAAGTTTTAAATTGTGGTCTTGGCCTGAACTGGATCTTATAAAACACTACAATCTTCCTCCTGACACTGGAACAACTGCTTTTTCTAGCGGTGGTAATCAATTTGCTTATTCAAATATAGAAACATTTCACCTATATATTTTTGATGCTGAGTTAGGTGAAATCTCCCACACTATTACAGATCATGGAGATCAAATATTTGGCATAAATTACAGTAGGGACGGAAAGTATTTAGCGACAGCGTGTTTAGATGGATATGCAAGAGTTTATTCTACAGATAATTTTGACATTGTTGGCGGTCCTTTTCCTTTTGGGTTTAGTTATGGGGCTATGGTTGATTTTTCCATTGATAGTAAATATTTGTTAGCAAGATCAAATTTAGGCAGGGATGCAAATAATGTAGTCATATGGGATTTGGCAACATCTAAAGAGAAATTTCGATTTAAACACAATAGCGGAATTTTTAAACATTCATTTTCTTTTGATGGGAATCGAGTTTACACGTGTAGCAAGGATAATTATGTAAAAATGTGGGCGTTAAACGATGGTGAGTTGCTTGGTGTTTTTAAGCATGCAGAACATGTTTTGGAGGCGAAGGAGTTTCCAGGGAATCCGGAAAGGATATTTACAGTAGATGAACTTGGTAATGCTAGAATATGGGACACCAAAATCCAAAAAATTATAGATGGACCATTTCGGGGGTTGCCGGGTGAAAGTTGGCTGATGAAAGGCGAATTAATCCCCGGCAGTAATGACTTTGTAGCTAGCTATGGTAATAATTCTATCGCTTACTGGCCATCTCCCGTTTCGCTTAATGAAGCATTAAAACCGGTATCCAATATGGTTGCATTCTTTGAAAACTATGTAGGTGGGCAAATTGATAATAATTCCTCATTCAATTTAAAGGATAGGCATAAATTATTTAAAACAAAGTCGCTGAATTCATTTAAAGTAAATGAAGAAGAGTTAGATCGGTGGATTAATTGGAAGGCAAATAATGCTGCAAAAGCAATTACATATAAAGATGATATTACTATTCAAAAACTAACAGAATTTCTTTTATCTCAAAAAACTATTGAAGCATTACAGTTTGCTTTAACAATAAGTCCAATGAATAAAAATATTATGGGTCAGTTGGGGGAGCTCTTAATTAAAAAAGCAGCTGATTTAAATACAAATGAAAAAATGCGATTGTTTCATCAAACAAGAGGTGAATGGTATATCAAATCTTCTCAATAGTTTATATATAATAAAGGTTTTAACAATTGAATACTATTTTTAGGATTTCAGTTCAGTCGATTGACGGTCTTTGGTGCTATGATGATGTTTCGTTTGAAGTGAAGGGTCAGCCGTTTGTGTTCGGGGCCGATTTGATTCTGGATAAGATGGCTGATCGGATTGATGAGGTGGGGGATCAGTTGAATCTTGTTTTTTCTTCCATTCCATTTCCGGGCTCTGAATTTTGTCTCGATTTTGTCCGAGAGGAGACGGAGGGATTTGTTTATCGTTGGGAAGAAAAGAATCTACAAGGATGGCTCAGTCCGTCCCTCAGGAATTATTTCCCTGAACCACCTCCTAATATTTATCTGCAGCTATTGCCGATTAATTAGTTGAGATCGGCAGATGGGTCAGACGGCTTTGAGCTTGGGGAGGTCTTGTGAATCGACGAGGCCGATCGGTTCACGTTTCACGTTGATCACGATAAGGTCGTAGATGTTGCGTTCGTTGAAAATGTGGATGGCATCAGCGGCGAGGGCATTCTCGCGTAGGCAAATTGGTTTGCGGGTCATGACCTTAGCCAATGGTTGCTCTAGTGCCGCGTCGCCCTTGGCCAAGTGACGGCGCAGATCGCCGTCAGTGAAGACGCCGACTAGTTTGCCGCTTTTGTTAACCACACTAATACTGCCGGACTTGGCTTTTCCCATGACTAGCAGAGCGTCCTTAATGGTGGCCGTCTGCGGGGCGACCGGATTACGCGCGCCACTGCGCATGATGTCCGACACCTTGAGCAATAACGCTCGGCCAATGGCACCGCTTGGGTGGCGCTTTGCAAATTCCGTTTTTTTAAAGCCGCGTGCGTCTAGCACTGCCATGGCGAGGGCGTCTCCCATGACGAGTGAGGCGGTGGTGCTGGCGGTGGGGGCCATGTTGAAAGGGCAGGCTTCCTTTGGCACCTTGACGTTGAGCACGATTTCGGCGTGTTTTGCCAGTGAAGAGCGCGGTGCAGCGGTCACGGCGACGATCTGTACTGCAAATCGTTTAATTGCAGGTAGCAGGTTTATTAACTCGTCTGTTTCACCAGAATAACTTAGGGCGAGTAGTATGTCACCGTCGTTAAGAATTCCTAAGTCGCCATGCATTGCATCCACGGTGTCGAGAAGCACGGCGGGCGAGCCCGTGCTAGTGAAAGTGGCGGCTATCTTGCGGCCGATGTTGCCAGACTTGCCGACGCCGAGNACGACNATTTTCTGTNGTTTTGCCAAGGCNTCAACAATCAGNTTCACTGCCTGATCGAATGAATTGNTCAGACGTGAGCGCACCGCCTTGACTGCGGCCAGTTCGACATCAAACACTTCNCGGGCTCGCTTTACGTGCGACATATAGCCGGGTCAGTCTCCGTTAGGGTANGAGCCGAGNATCTTAACGAAGCGACTGATGCGTTCGAGTTCCTCGATGGCATTGGCAACTTTTTTGTCTTCGTAATGACCNTCGCAGTCGATNAAAAAAAGGTATTCCCATGCCTTGCGCTTGCTGGGGCGGGATTCGATGCGGGTCATGTTGAGCCGGTATTTTCGGAAAGGCCCCATGACTTCGTGTAGGGCGCCGACCTTATCCTCTATGCCGATGACGAGGCTGGTGCGGTCGTTTTTGGTCGAGGCNCCGCATTTCCGGCCGAGCACGAAAAACCGCGTAGCATTCGCGGCATTATCCTGGATGTTGTGGTCGACGATCTGAAGATTGTATCGCTCTGCAGCTAGCGAACCAGCGATGGCAGCGCTAGAATTATCTTCGGCGGCTTTCTCAGCGGCNCGGGTGGTNGAGGATGTNTCAATNACTTCGACTGACGGCAGGTTCTGTTGCATCCAGACGCGNCATTGAGCTAGTGCCTGAGGGTGTGAGTAAAGTCGNCGTACTTTCGCGCGACGGTTTCCACGTACGAGGCAGTGTTGGATCGGCATGACAATCTGGGCGACGATTTTGAGTGGGCTGTCGACGAACAGGTCGAGCGTGTGGGTGACCACGCCTTCAGTAGAATTTTCGATTGGNACCACGCCGTAGTCAGCCCGGTCCTTTTGTACCTCGTCGAAGACATCCTTGATGGTTTTCTGTGGTGTATATCGGAGGCTCGCCCCAAACCTCCGGATNGCGGCCTGATGGGTGTAGGTGGCTTCCGGACCGAGGTATGCTACGGCGAGACATTTTTCCAGAGAGAGGGAACAAGACATGATCTCGCGATAGATTGCTTGCATCGACTTATCGGGGATCGGCCCTTCGTTTAACTTGGCCAAGCTTTCAAAGATTCGTCGCTCGCGGTGGGGTGCATAGATTTCCTCACCAGCCTCGAGTTTGATTGCGCCGATGGCTAGCGCGTGTTCAGTGCGCTCGTTGAGTAGGCGAACCAGTTTTTTATCTATGCCGTCGATGGCCTTGCGATGTTTTTCGAGGCTCATGAGCGGTTATTCGTCTTCTTCGTCTTCTTCGTCTTCTTCGTCGGCATCCTCGTCCGGGGCATCCTCGTCCTCTCCTTCCTCTTTGTCGAGGGGGAGTTGCTCCTGAGAATCGTCGTCTGGCACGGTGGCGAGTTCGATTTGGATGCGCCGCAGTTCGTCGGCGGCGGGTAGTTCCTTCAAGCCCTTGAGGCCGAAATGCTCTAGGAAGAAAAGGGTGGTGCCGTAAAGGCGCGGTCGACCAGGTGCATCGGCCTCTCCGCACACTTCAATCAGTTCGCGTTCAATCAAGGTCTGGACAACGCCATCTACAGCGACGCCCCGAATCTGTTCCATTTCAGAGCGGGTGATAGGCTGGCGGTACGCAATGATAGCCAGCGTCTCAAGTGCGGCATTAGAGAGTTTTGGCGGACGTGGTTTGGCTCCGACGAGCACCTGGAGCCATGGGGAGAATTCAGGTCGTGTGACAAATTGCCAGTTGCCCCCGACGCATGCCAACCGGTAGCTACGGTTTGCATTGTCGTGCTCAACGGCGAGTTCTTCGAGTGCCTTCTCAACGGCACGCGCGGTTGCCTTGGCGAACGGGCTGGTTTCTTCGGATTCGTCCGGTAGTTTTTCCGGCGTATCGCGAAGCAATGCTCTAAGTTCGCCTATGCTCATCGGCTTTTGAGCCGAGAAGACGATCGCTTCGATGATCTTTTTCAGTTCCACTGCATTCAGGTTAGCATCGTTTCCGGTTGCATATGTTCCGACTCAAGATGTTGCATCTCCACCGGAGCGATCGTTATTTCGATCTCTCCGAATGCAGCTGCCTGTGTGGTTCGCAACTGCTTGAGTCGTACGAGTTCAAGTAGCGCGAGGAATGTTGCCGCCACCTCACCTCGGCTGCCGACTCCATCAAACAGCTCGCTGAATGTTAGCCGGCCAACTTGGCTAAATCTCCGACGAATGAGCCCGATTTTCTCGCTAATGCTCCAGCGATCATCAACGATTTCACTACGCGATGTTTCGCGCTTGGCAAAGCGTTCGAGTAGCTCGTTAACGGCCTCTACAAGGTCGAAGATGTTTGCCTCAAGCCTATTGCCCGCTGGCAGCGGCTCGATCGGGATGCTCCCGGGCCGACGTGTGTAAACGTTTCGCTGCTCGATTTCCAGCCTTTGAAGGTCTTGAGATGCATCCTTGAACCGGCGGTATTCCACGAGCCGTCGGATCAGATCCCACCGAGGATCCTCATTATCGTCCTCGTCTGGGTCTTCCACCTGCTCCTCCATTGGGAGTAGTTCTCGGCTTTTTATGTACATAAGGGTGGATGCCATGACGATGAATTCGCCGGCCAGCTCAAGATCGAGCCTTTGCATCAGCTCCACATGGGCGAGGAACTGAGTGGCCAGCTCAGTCATGTTGACTTCGTATATGTCAACCTCCTGCTTTTTCACGAGAAAAAGCAGCAGGTCCATCGGGCCTTCAAAGACCTGGAATTGAATCTTTAGATCGGACATCTTGCCGTGCAGCCAGTCGACGGACGGTAGTGGAGTTCTGTGCTGCTTGGCAATCATCGTCTCGCTTCGAGAGCTTGCCGCCGCCGGTTTTGGGGGCTAGTCTGTCTGCATGAAACGATGGGCGATGTCGTTAGCCGTCCTTATGGTTGTCACCGGACTGTTCACACTTAGTCAGGCACAGATGCCGGATAATGCGCTATCTGATCAGTCAAGCTCAGTTAAAACCGTGTATGTTGTGCCGGTACGTGACGACATCATGCCGCCAATTGTCTATATCATCCGGCGGGGTGTGAAGGAGGCGATGGCGGCTGAGGCTGACTGTCTTATTCTCGACATGGAAACTAACGGTGGCCGCGTAGATATCACCGAGGAGATTTTTGATATCATTGGCAAGTTCAAGGGGGAAACAGTAACCTATGTAAACACCGACGCATATTCTGCAGGGGCGTTTATTGCTGTGGCCACGGAGAAAATCTATATGGCTCCACAAAGCGTTATCGGTGCTGCTGCTCCGATCATGATGGGGCCAACTGGTGGTGTATCTGAAATGCCGTCGACGATGGAGGTAAAGATCAATTCGGCCATTCGTGCCCGAATTCGCACGCAGGCTGAGAAAAATGGATACGCCGTAGACGTCATTGAGGCGATGGTGGACAAGTCGAAGAAACTCGAGCGCGACGGCAAGATCATCTGTGAGGAGGGCGATATTCTGACTCTGACCAACCTTGAGGCAGAAGCCAAATACGGTGAGGAGAATGCCCCGTTACTTTCTTCTGGCACGGTCGGGAGTATCGGTGAGCTCATGGGCGAACTGGGCTATGCCGAGGCCAAGAGGGTCGATGTCAAGCCCCTCGGGGCAGAGCAGCTTGGAACATGGATTAACGCAATAAGCCCGCTGTTGTTGCTGATCGGGATCATCGGTCTTTACATCGAATTCAAGACTCCCGGTTTCGGCGTGTTTGGTGCGATCGGAATTGCGTCGCTGGGGGTTTACTTCTTCGGTGGCTACGTCTCAGGGCTAGCCGGAATCGAATGGATCGGTATTTTTGTGCTTGGTGTGGCATTTCTAGTGATAGAGTTGTTTCTACTGCCGGGTACGATCATCATTGGTTTAATCGGTGGGGTTTGCATATTGGTTTCTCTGGTAATGGGAATGACTGATATTTATCCGGAACTACCTTGGTTTCCGGTTGGTGAAGGTGGTGAAGGTAGCTTGCCTCAGATTGAGGGCATCGACTTTGCGTTACCGGATTTTTCTCGGCCGATTCGAGATTTGACGATTGCTGTGCTTCTATCTATCCCCATTATATGGGCTTTGGCCAAGTACCTACCATATACCAACATGTTTGCCAGTTTTACCTCTAGCGCTGCGAGCGGAGTCGAGTCGGTGGCCGCAGTGGCTGCTGAGGTCGAGGCCCGTCTGGGTCAAGTTGGCGAATCCACCACTCCCCTGAATCCCGGTGGCAAGGTGATGTTGGGCGACGACTTGTGCAGTGTGGTTACCCAGGGCGAGATGATCTCGACAGGCGTACGGGTGAAAGTCATCGGTCATCGAGGCAACGACCTGCTTGTTGTCGAGGAATAATCGCCGAGTCGAGTGGCCACCAGATGGAAGAGCTCAATACGATATATTTTGCCTATGGTTCGAATTTATGCCCGGTGCAGATGGCTAGGCGTTGTCCCGGTGGCCAAGCGATTGGTCAAGCTGCGCTGCACGATTGGCGCTTCCTCATCAACATCCGTACCTATGCCACTATCGAGGCTAAGCCTGGCGCTGTCACGCACGGTGTGCTTTGGTCGCTTACGTCAGGGCACATCTTAGCGCTCGACGACTACGAGGCAGTGGAGGAAGGGATGTATTACAAGGCTCATCTGGTTGTTCGCCGAAACGGCTATCCGGTAGAGGCTCTTACTTATATCGATCCTGTTTGCAATCCTGGTAGACCGAAGCCGGACTATATGGATAGCATACTACACGGGGCCCGACATTTTGGCTTATCATTGGATTACACCGATTCGCTCGCACGCAACTGGGGAGTTACTTGATAATTATTTACGTGTGCCGGGCGTGACCGAGAGTGTTATACTTTTTCCCTTCCTTAGCACTTGAATATCAACCGGTTTGCCGATTTTGACTGCATCGAGAGCGTAGGTGTAGTCGTAAATATTGGTGATATTTTTTCCGGCAAAGTGAACAATGATGTCGCCTGCTTTCAAACCTGCTTTATCTGCTGGGCCACCGCCTCGAACACCGGAAAGTAGGACACCTTTAATATCCTCCGAGGCGTAGTCGGGGATCGTTCCAAGGTAGACGCGAATCGCATCCCGGCTGCCCCCTTGGTCAGATTTCTCCACCTTGAGGTAGTCCGGTCGGTCGCCGCTCTTGCAAAGGTCGCGGACTATGTTGCTAGCAAAGCCAGTGATTCGCTTGATCCCATCATAGTTTAATGTGTCAGGATCGTCGTCCGGTCGATGGTATTCCTTGTGGCTGCCCGTGAACCAAGCCAGTACTGGGATGCCTTTCGGATAAAAGGAGGTGGTGTCGGTTGGAAGATATGGATCCTGCTGAAGGGTAAGATCGAATCCGGCAAGGGCGTTTCGTCGCTCGATCAGTTTTTTCCAAATGCTAGAAGAGCCTATGCCTTGTAGGGTTAGCTTGTTTTCCCGTAGGCGGCCGACCATATCAAAATTCAAGTAGGCTACGATCTGACTGAGGTCGACGGTCGGCTTTGAGGCGAACCGGGCTGAACCGATTAGTCCTAGTTCCTCTCCGGACCAAAAACTAAAAATCACACCGCGCTGAAATTCATGTGGATATTTCTCTCGTCGTTTGGCCAACTGCGCCGCCATCTCAANTAGTGTCGCTACTCCTGAGGCGTTGTCGTCGGCGCCGTTGTGGATCATGCCTTCTTCNCCCTTAATGCCGAACCCGCCAGTCTCTCCGCGGCCAAGGTGATCATAGTGCGCTCCGAGCATGACGTATTCANGCGTTGAGNCTACTGATGCCTGGNCGGNNGGGGGCAATACGGCGATGATGTTTTTGTCCTTTTTACGGATGCGTTTGATATGTGTTTTGATATTNAGCACGATTCCCGGNAGGGATAGNCCATGTACTGCGTGCGGGTTTTCCTTGTCGAGCGAAGTCTGCAATTCCTTCAACGACTTACCATAGAATTCCACCAGTGAGTTCCCCATTTCACCACTTATGGAGATCACAGGAATGCCAGCTCCGGCCATGCTGGTGTCAAAACTCAGGCTGGCCAGCTTACCTGCATTAGGGGAGTTCGGTCCGGTGACTATGAGCAGCGCCTTTGCACCATTGTTTCGTGCGATCAGTGCTTTGTAACGCAGACCCGCGTAGCGGTTGAGCTGTTGNCGGCGATCTACCGAAATTTCCTCCGGCACATAACGTAGCACCATCACGATTTTGTCTTTCACGTTAAGGCCTCCATACGAGTTATATCTAACTCCAAGTTTACCCGGTTTTGTCAGACCATACCCGGCGAAGATCACTTCGCCTTCAATTTCACCGTTTGCTGAAAATGCCAGCGGCCTGAAGTCCTTGTTCAAGGCAAATGTATGATCCTCCCCTGTGTGGCCTCTCAGTATCATCTGGTTGTTTTCCTTCACCAGTTCTACTCCGCCAGTAAACTCAAATGTGTGATCAAAACTCCCAGCCTCGGTNCCAAGTGGTTTCAACTCAGCAGAGGCTAGTTCATCACGGATATAATCCGCCGCCTTACGGATGCCTTCGGTGCCGGTGCGACGTCCTTCAAGTTCGTCTGATGCCAGGTAAGCGACATGCCGCTTGATGTCAGATTCGGTGACGAAAGGCGAGCTGGCCACCAAGGTTGTCTTATTGCGGCTAGGTGATTGTTGAAGGGCAGCCAATGCTCCGTTGTGGTTCCAGTTGGCGATAAACAGTTGCGACTGTTTTTCTGGCGTTGCATTAGATGTCCAGCAAAGTTGCGATCCGTTGGGCGAGAATACCGGTAGTCCATCAAAACCGGCGCGTTTGGTTATCCGAATCGGTTNGTGTTGGCCAAGAGCATCGACGAGATACAACTCGAAATTTGAGAATCCGAGTTTGTTGCTGGCAAAGATGATGTATTCTCCCGTGGGATGAAAATAAGGAGCCCAAGACATTGAGTTGAATTGGGTGATTTTCCGCACATCAGTACCGTCAAGTTTCATAGTGTGAATCTCGGCTACTGATCCAGATTTGTTAAAGCGGCGCCAAACAATGCGCTGGCCATCCGGTGAGAAAAAAGGCCCACCATCATATCCCGGCGTTTGTGTCAGCCGTGTCTGGCCGGAACCATCGGTGTTCATGATATAAATTTCACCAAAGTAGGACAGATCTATTTCGCGCAGTTTTTTCTCCTCTTTCGTGAGGTTGTCTGCATAGGCACTTCGCGTGGAGCTAAAAACAATTTTTTTGCCGTTAGGTGAGAAACCGGCCTCGGCATCGTAGCCCCGGGCGGTTGTGATTTGGCGTAGATCACTTCCGTCCGGATTGGCTGTGAAAATGTCCATCGTCTCGTCATAGTCCCAAGAGTAACGACGCTGTTTGCCGGAAGCTCGAAAATCGATTTCTGCCTTTTGCTTTTCTCTAGCTTGTGGATCGTGATGTGTAGATCCAAAGAGCACGCGATTGCCGTTCGGATTAAAAAACGCGCAGGTGGTCTTTCCGTGGCCAGGAGATACTCTTTCGGAGTCGCCCGTTTCAAAATTCAGCGTGTAAATCTGGTAAAACGGATTTCCGGACTCGCGCTCGCTTTGGAAGATCAGACTTGAACCGTCGGCGCTGAAATACCCCTCGCCACTGCGCCGCCCTTCAAAGGTTAATTGCCGTACACGAGAGAGAAAATTCTCCGGCTCCTTGGCCGGTACCGCGCTTAGTAAAGCTGTGGCGAGTATAATGGTAGAAAGCAGAACCAATGGTTTAATAAAATAACAGCTTTTCACTTCAACGCAGGTTTTAGTTTCAATAGGGTTTTTTTTCAACTAAGAGCTTGTTTGTGTTCCGTATTGAGACAGTTGGGAGCCGGGCTCAACTCCGGGATTTTGTCATGTTCCCACTTCGTATTTACGCTGGCGACTCGCCATGGGTGCCTCCGATATGGCGCNNGGAAATGAAGCGACTCGATCGGGCTCATGGCCCGTTCTTTGAGCATTCGGATGCATCGCTGTTTCTCGCACGAGATGCTGNCGGTGTGCCGGTCGGGCGCATTGCGGCGATTCGGTTCAATCGCCATCTTGAAGTGTATAATGATGGGGTTGGTTTCTTCGGTTTTTTTGAGTGCATCGATGACCGAGGTGTAGCCGGTCGGTTGTTTGATGCAGCGGCCGGTTGGCTGCGCGGGCAGGGACTTCAGCGTATGCGAGGCCCGGCGAGTTTTACCATCAACGAGGAGATCGGGTTGTTGATCGAGAATTTTGATGATGCAGCGACTCTGCTAACATCTTGGAACCCACCCTACTACCGGCCGCTACTCGAATCGGTTGGCTTGACCAAGGTGGAGGATTTGCTGGCGCGTGAGGTCGCGTTTGCCGACATGGATTTACGTTACCTTGAGCGCTTGGCCAAGGCAGGATCGCGCAATGGTAGGGTTGCAATTCGCCGGGCAAATTTGTCGAGACTCGAAGAGGAAATAGATATTCTGGTTAGGGTTTATGATGAGGCATGGAGCGAAAACTGGGGTGCAGTACCGTTTAGTCGTGCCGAGTTCCTGAAGCTTGCAGGTGAACTTAAGCCATTTCTGCTACCGGAATGTACTTTGATTGCCGAGCATGATGGTGAGCCGGTGGGAATCTGTGTGGTGATGCCGGATATCAATGTCGCTGTGAAGGCATGCGGCGGTCGGCTTGGGCCTATTGGTCTTCTACGATTCACGCTTGCACGTCGGCGAATAGATCGCATACGTGGTCTGGTGGCTGGAGTTCTAAAGCAGCACAGGAATAAAGGTATCGAGTCTGCATTTGGCGCGAGAATTGCCAAGGCGCTGTTGTCAAGTCGCTACAGTCGAATCGAGTTTTCGTGGATGCTAGAGTCTAATTTTCGTGTCCACCGTGTACTGGAAAACTCCGGTGCTAAAATCACCAAGCGCTGGCGCGTTTACGAGCGGGAAGTATGATCAGTAGCCACTGCTGTGTTATTTCTGATGAACGATATCTTTATCGCAGTATGGGCAATGATAACGGCCGGTGGCCTGCTCATTAGCATCAAGTTTCAGGCTTTTGCCACATTCGTCGCAATCGACAACCTCGGAGATTGGTTCTGGGCGTTCGTTTTCAGGAACAAGTTCGGGATTTATCGAGAGAAGAATATCAATGGCTGCTTTTTTGGGGTCGGCGGCACCGGTAATGGGGCGACCTATCACAAGCCAATTTGCGCCGGCTTGAATGGCTTCGATGGGTGTCATTGTTCGCTTTTGATCATCCGACTTGGCGGACTTGGGCCGGATACCAGGCGTAACTAGTTGAACCTCCTCGCCCAACTCGGTGCGTAGCATAGTGATTTCCTGCGGCGAACAGACTAGCCCTCCTAAACCAGCACCAATAGCCAACTTAGCCAGCCGCAACACTTGTTCCTGAGCACCGACTTCGATCCCTAACTCGTCAAGGTCGCTATCGTCCATGCTGGTCAATACAGTGACGGCGAGGACGAGAGGCGGTTCGCCTCTAAGCATGGCAGCTTGCTCATGGGCGGCATTTCCAGCTGCGGCAAGCATCGCGCTGCCTCCCGACGCGTGAACGGTGGTCATTTGTACACCGAGTTCAGTGGCAGCGATGACCGCTTTGGCTACGGTATTTGGAATATCGTGAAGTTTGAGGTCGAGAAAAACTTTCGAGCCTGTTGCACGCAGTTTGCGGATAACTTCCGGCCCGCCGCTGATGAATAGTTGTTTGCCGATCTTAAATGCACCGACTACAGGGGCCAGTTCTTCGGCGATTTTTAACGCCTTTCGTGGGCTGGGTAGGTCGAGTGCAACTATGATCGGGTTTTCCACTGGGCCAATATAACGGGGAGCAGTCGCATTGTCAGGCGGTTTTGCTATTAATTGAATCTGCTTTTCCCGTTTTCAAACAGCTCAAGGAGCGTTATTATTTTTCCGCAGTGAATCCTGAGTGGCAAAGGTTGATGAGGCTGATACTTGTATTGACTTCAAGCGCATGTAATTTGCTTGGACAAGCGGTAGATTTTGAGAGTCAGATCAAGCCGCTATTGTCGGACCGATGTTTCGCTTGCCATGGACCGGATGAAAACGCACGTAAGGCCGATCTACACCTCTACTCTCGCGAGGGTGCGATGGATGTCATCACCCCGGGCAATCCAGACGATAGCGAACTGTTCAGACGGCTGAATACTACCGACCAAGACGATCTAATGCCCCCGCCGGACTCCAAGCTGGCTTTGTCTGGCGAGGAAAAGGAGTTGATCCGTCGCTGGATTTCTGAAGGGGCTGAGTGGAAGGAGCATTGGGCTTTCGCGCCGGTGAATCGACCGAAACTTCCCAAGTCGTCTCAAACTAACTGGATCAGGAACGAGATTGATTACTTCACGTTTGCGAAGATGAATTCAGCCGGTGTTGTCCCGTCGCCCGTGGCAAGGCGCGAGAAATTGATCCGTCGTTTATCGTTTGATCTTACAGGGTTGCCGCCGTCGCTGGCCGAGATTGACCTTTTCGTGAACGACGACTCAGATAACGCCTACGAGAGAATTGTCGACCGGCTTCTCGGGCATCCGCGCTTTGGTGAACACCTCGCTGTGCACTGGCTCGACCTATCGCGCTACTCGGACACCTACGGTTATCAGGTCGATCGAAATCGTCACGTCTGGCCTTGGCGAGATTGGGTGATTAGGGCGTTCAACGATAACTTGCCTTACAACGATTTCCTGACGTGGCAACTTGCCGGCGATTTGTTGCCAAGCCCGACCGATGAACAACGACTGGCCACCACGTTTAATCGGCTGCATCCGCAGAAGGTCGAAGGAGGTAGTGTGCCAGAGGAGTTTCGTGTCGAGTACGTCGCCGACCGGAACCACACCTTTGGTACGGCGATGCTCGGCCTCACTCTTGAGTGTGCCCGCTGCCACGACCATAAATACGATCCAATATCCCAGAAGGAGTACTACCAGTTCTTTTCATTCTTCAATACAATCGACGAGTCCGGTCTGTACTCTTACTTTACACCTTCAGTTCCCACACCGACGCTGCTGATGAGTAATGCTGATGCAAAAAAACAAATCGATGCCGCGAAAAAGGTTGTTGAAAATGAGGCGATTGAACTCAAGAAAATCGATCAAGCAGCGGAGGAAGAGTTCGTTAAGTGGTTCAACGAACGCTCGATCGAGGTCGAGCTACCAGGGCAAATTGGCTATTACCCGTTCGACGAATACAAGGACGGTAAGTTGCCAAACTTGCTCAGCGAATCCAATATGGCATCTAGCAGTTCGAAGAACAAAATTGTGCCAGGTAAAAACGGCAACGCCCTGCAGTTGACTGGNGATGACGGCGTAAACCTCGGCNTTGGAAACTTCAAGCGCACCCAGCCTTTTTCGGTAGCCCTATGGATGAACACACCGCACCATAAGGAGAGAACGGTTGTCTATTCCCGGTCCAAGGCTTGGACTGATGCCGGCAGTCGCGGCTATCAGTTGCTNCTGCGAGATGGCCATCTCAGCACATCGCTGATTCATTTTTGGCCCGGTAATGCGATCAATATTCGTACCCCAACCAAGCTTCAAAAAAATAAGTGGCACCATGTCACCGTTACCTATGACGGCTCCGCGCGCGCCAGTGGGCTCGCAATTTACGTCGACGGCACACTCACCGAGACAGAGATTCATAAGGATAACTTGTACAAGAACATTACTGGCGGCGGAAATGATCATATCGTCATCGGGCAGCGGTTCCGAGATGTTGGTTTTGCCAAGGGGCTTGTCGATGACTTTCGCGTTTTCGATCGCGAACTTACGGAGTGTGAGGTGGCACAGCTTCACGACGGCGAGACCCTGGCTAAGCTTTTGGCCAAGCCGGGGAATATGCTTAGTCAAGCAGAACGAGATTCACTCCGTTCTTACTATTTGGCTACAGTAAACGATATTTATGCCAAGCAGTTGGACAAGCTTCGATCTGCCCGTGAAAAGGTTGCCCAGTTGCTCGACAGCAAAACNGAGATCATGGTGATGGATGAGATGAAGGTGAAACCGCGCCCGACATTCGTTCTGACTCGTGGCGTCTATGATCAACCGGGCGAACTTGTAGGACCGGAAACGCCGGGCATTCTCCCGTCGTTTCCCAAGGATGCGCCCCGTAATCGGCTTGGTCTAGCACAGTGGCTGACCGCACCCGATAATCCGTTAACCTCGCGCGTGGCGGTGAACCATTTCTGGCAGCTNTGTTTCGGCGAAGGGCTAGTGCGGACGCCGGAGGATTTCGGTAGCCAGGGNAAACGTCCCTCGCACCCTGCGTTGCTCGACTGGCTNTCGGCCGACTTCATGGCCAACGGTTGGAACGTTAAGCGCTTGCTCAAGCAGCTTGTTATGTCCGCAACTTACCGGCAGTCGAGCCGCNTCCGGCCCTTACTCGAGACCNCAGATCCGGAAAATCAACTATTTGCCCGCGTGTCTCGCTACCGTCTCACCGCGGAGATGATTCGCGACAATGCCCTCAACGCNAGCGGCTTAATCAGCACCCGCATGGGAGGTGGCGGCTCCAAGCCGTATGACCTCACTGAGTCATTCAAACCGATGGGCCACGACAAGGACGAGGGACTTTACCGGCGTAGCGTTTACACATTCTGGAAACGAACTGGTCCAGCTCCAGCGATGATGGCGCTCGATGCAAGCAAGCGCGACGTTTGCCGAGCCAAGCGCGAGATTACTGCCACGCCACTACAGGCCTTGGTGTTAATGAATGGCCCGCAGTTTGTCGAGGCCGCGCGTAAGCTCGGTGAGGCTATGGTACGGAAGCACGGCGAAAATATTGAGTCCATCNTACGCGAAATATTTCGCAAATTGACCAGCCGTGAACCGTCAGATAGCGAGTTTGCTCTTATGCAGCAACTGCACGATGAGCAGTTGGTTCATTTTGAAAAAGATGCCAAGGCTACCGATTCATTTCTGCGCACCGGTGCCAGCCCGGAACCCGNTGGTTTAGTCAAGCCGCGCGTGGCTGCTGCCNGCATAGTTGCCAAAGCACTAATGAATTTCGATGAAGTCGTAATTAAACGATAATTTTTTNAATATATGAAAACGCCTTTTTGCACAGGTTNTGAATCCACCGTCGGGATGAGCCGGCGTAANTTCCTAAATTCTTTTGGCATGGGATTGGGTGGCATTGCGCTGGGTAGCTTGCTTAAGCCAAACGCGTTGATCGGTGCCACTCANTTTGCANCCAAGGCAAAGCGCGTGATTTATCTTTTCCAAAGTGGCGGCCCGTCGCAGCTTGACCTGTACGANCCTAAGCCCACCTTGATAAAGAAACATGGCACCGAGTTGCCGGATAATATTCGTCAAGGTCAACGCTTAACCGCCATGTCCGGCAATCAGGCGTCGCTGCCGTTGGCTGGATCGCCATTCAAATTCGAACCGCATGGCCAAAGCGGACTTGAGATCAGCGACGCCCTTCCTCATATCTCCGGAATTGCAGACGACCTTTGCCTCGTACGATCGATGTACACTGAGGCGATTAATCACGGTCCAGGTGTCACGCATATGCAAACCGGTTCCCAGTTTCCCGGTCGACCGAGCATCGGNGCGTGGCTTAACTACGGCCTCGGACGTGCCAATGAGAATCTTCCATCATTTGTCGTTATGGTTACCAAGGGCAAGGGTGGNCAGCCTCTCGTTTCGCGACTTTGGGGAAGCGGCTTTTTGCCATCGGAAAACCAAGGTGTACGTTTTCGTTCTGGTGCTAACCCGGTGTTATATCTGCAAAACCCAAGTGGTATCGACCGCAAAAGTCGGCGCATGATGTTAGACCGACTGCGTGAACTNCATGAACTGCAGCTCGTCGGCAGTCCGGATGCCGAGATTGAGTCACGCATCGCACAGTACGAGATGGCGTTTCGCATGCAGACTTCCATTCCGGAAGTTNCCGATATATCTGGCGAATCAGAGCAGGTNCTGAAGATGTATGGNGAAGATGTTAAGAAGCCGGGCAGNTTTGCCGCCAACTGCTTACAGGCCCGGCGNCTGGCCGAGCGCGGCGTGCGTTTTATTCAGCTTTACCATCCTGGCTGGGATCAACATGGCGGCCTGCCGGGCGGCCTGCGTAATCAATGTCGTGAGACAGATCAAGCTTCCGCAGCATTGGTGAAGGATCTCAAGCAACGAGGTATGCTCGATGACACGCTCGTCATCTGGGGTGGCGAGTTTGGCCGCACCAACTACTGCCAAGGGACGCTTCGAAAGGATAACTTCGGGCGNGATCACCATGGGCGCTGCTTTTCATTCTGGCTGGCTGGTGGTGGNNCCAAGGGTGGGAAAGTCGTTGGCCGTACTGATGACTACGGCTATAATGTCATCGAGGATAGCGTCCACGTTCACGACTTCCACGCCACTCTGTTGTACCTGCTGGGAATTGATCACCAACGGCTAACCTTCAAGTATCAGGGCCGTTATTTTCGCCTGACAGATGTTCATGGCAAAGTGATCAAGCCAATGCTAGCCTGATCAATTGGCCAAACGGTTAGATTTAGGGGATCTTAAAACACGGCAATCTGCTACAGGAAATTTCTTTCACATCTACTTGTCCAGCCATAGGCTAGTGAAGCTTTTGGCCAAGCGCACCAGAGATGACGATCCCGAATTATATATCGATCTTTCGTTTGCTTTTGGTGCCGGTTTTCGTGATCTCGCTCTTGGATTTTGCTGACAAGGGCTCGGTTTTCAGTTGGTGGCTGGCTGTGTTGACATTCTTAGTTGCTGCGATCAGCGACGGCGTCGATGGCTACATTGCACGTCGCTTCCGGCAGCGCAGCGAGTTGGGTGCATTTCTTGATCCATTAGCGGACAAGTTGTTGCTAGTTTCCGGGCTGGTTGTCTTGAGNTTTTCTAGTGAACATCTTCCTCAACTACCCATTTGGATGATAGGAATGGTGTTCGGTAGAGATTTNTTTTTGCTGCTTGGTTTTTTCGTTATTACGCATTGGTGCGGCAAAATGAAAATTCAGCCGCATTTCATTAGCAAGTGTGCTACAGTTCTTCAAATGTTTGTGGTGTCTTGGGGAGTTTTGGGTGGCAAAAGTCAGTTTGGTTTCGAGTACGACTGGCTTTTTTGTTGGTGCCTGGCGGCGACGGTTTGCACCGGTTCAACATTCCTAATCTATTTTCCGGCCGGGATGAAACAACTCAAGGCGGTGCCGGCAAGTTCTCCGAGCGAGGATCAGTCTCGAAGGCTGGTGGGGCTGGATTTCGAGGTTGATACCTNAGTACGCAGTAATGAAGAAAAAATCGAGGTTTATAAAGGCGACAATGTGTAACTTTGCTTCGGATTAGNGTGTATGCTATTCCAGTTATAATTATGAAGCGATTGATTGGCTTATTGGTATTAGCTTGTAGTACGGTATTGGTTTTGGCTGGGCCAGGTCACGGTGGGGACGAGGGGCACAACACTGGTAATCACGATACTGGTGGGCTTGAGTTCTCTCTAAAANCCAAAGGATTCGGCCAGACAGGGCAGTTTCAGTTCGGCGTTGAAGGACCTGCGGTAAACTACTTTACCCAATTTCTTGGCAATGGGTTTCATGTTGAGGNTTCTGACGACTTGAAACATTGGCNTGATGTTAATCTTCTNATGTCGACAGATGCTCAGACGGTGTTTGAGGATGNGGGCGACTCGACTCGGAGTCGGTTTTACCGTGTACGCTACGAGGGAGGGACCTCNACTTGGGGTATTATCCGCGATCGGATTTTAGTGCCTAACTGCGCCGGTTGTCACAGCGAGGGTACNGCGTTTGCGCGTCAATCAAAACTGGTCCTTACGCCAGATGTGGCATACGAGCAGTTAATCAACCGCAAGCCAGCAAATACTTATGCGATTGAGGACAGATTGGAACTCGTTGGCACAGAAGGTCTGGCAAGCTTAGGAAAAAGTTTTCTTTGGGAGAAAATTAANGCCGCCGAGCATCAGCATTTTTATGACGATCACCCAGGCTACGGCTCGCTGATGCCGCTCGGTGCTGAAGCGCTCAAAAACGGCGANTTGAAATTTATTCTNCAATGGATTCTTGANGGCGCGCCAGAGCATGGTNCTGTTGTTAANGTAGCCGACTTGGCTGACCTTGAGCGGTACACCCCGCCGCCGTTTACGCCTTTGGCTAAGCCGGAGAGCGGCATCCAGTTGCATGTCGGGCCGTTCGATGTGCCAGCCAATTTTGAGCGAGAATTCTTCATGTATAAGAATTTTAACAATCCGAATCCGGTGTATGTGAATCGATATCAAATTGAGATGCGCTCNGGCAGTCATCATTTTATCGGTTATCTGCTTGATTCATCCAGCCCGTTATTCTCACTGGCCAGACGGCTGTTCGTGCCGAATAAAATCCGCGATTTGCACTTACCCGATGGTTCTGACGATCCACTTGTATTGGCGTCAATGGCGTTTCATGAATTTTTCGCAGGCACGCAGACTCCGCGTATGGATTACAAGTTTCCAGAGGGAGTAGCCCTCAAGCTTCCTGCCCAAACTGGCCTCGACCTGAACACTCACTATGTCAATCGCACCGAGGAGTCNTCNATTGGCGAGGTGTACATGAATCTTCATACCATCGATAAGTCGGCAGTAAAACATGAGGCCAAGATCATCAATATGAATAACACAGACATTGAGTTGCCNCCCAATCAGGAGACGACGGTGACTGCCGATTTTCGTGCGACCGAAACGATGAACATCTTCCAGCTCTTCTCACATTCACACGAGAAGACCATCGAGTTTCGCGTGGAGATTGCCGGCGGTAAACGGGATGGTGAGCTGCTTTACATCTCGTACGATTGGGAGCATCCACCGGTGATGAAGTTCGATCCGCCCTTGGTGGTGAGGCGCGGCGAGAAAATCCGGCTAAAGACCACCTACAACAATTGGACTGATGAGACTGTNACTTTCGGGCTGCGCAGTACTGACGAAATGATGATCCTCTTTGGTGCCTATTATTAGAGCCAAAATAGCCAATGGCTTATCCAATTGANCCTTTTACTGTTTCAAAAAGCTTTTGTCCTTTAAANTCTGTCGTTATTTTTACGGGCGTGAAGCATTCCTATTTTTNTATGGCATTGGTAGNAATCTGTCTGGTTCCNCTTGGCCAAGCAGTGGATGAGTTTGACGAGGCTGTGGCGGTGTTACGTTCTGTTGGCGGTGAAGGGCAGGGTAATACTGTCGCTGGTCAGGTGCTACAGCGCTTGAGCAATGGTGGAGCTGACACTTTGCCGGCGCTTCTTGCTGCCATGGATGGGGCGAACCCGTTTGCGGCAAACTATCTGCGTGGGGCAGTCGAGGTGATTGCGGGTAACACTATTGCTAAAGGTGCAATGTTGCCGGTAGTGGACTTGGGTGAATTTCTACTCAATAAAAGCCACGACTCCCGCCCGCGCGCTTTAGCATTTGAGTTAATAAGGCGCATTGATGCCGAGGCAGCCGAGCAACTTGTGCCTGGGTTGCTGAGTGACCCCAGTGTGGATTTGAGACGCGAAGCCGTCGACCGGTTGTTAGGACAGGCGGATGCTAAAGCGAGGGCTGGCAATAAGTCGGTTTCGGTTCTTCTTTACAGGCAGGCGCTGAATGCTGCTAGAGATCTAGACCAGATTCAGGTTGTGACCGCCGCATTGCGGGATCTTGGCCGTGAAGTTAACTTGACACGCCACTTCGGATTTCTAGTCGATTGGCAGTTGGTTGGGCCATTTCACAACAAGGACCGCACTGGTTTCGCTGCGGTATTTGGGCCAGAGAAGGACGCGGCCTTGTCGACCTCATATAAGGGCCTTAATAGCAAAGTAACATGGCAAGCTTATTCGACAAAAGATGAGTATGGTATGGTGGATTTTAATCAGCCTTATGGCGATCTCAAGGAGGTCACCGGATATGCCCAGACGGACTTCATTTCTACCAGCGATCAGCCGGCACAGTTACGGTTGGGTTGTAAAAATGCTTGGAAAATTTGGCTTAATGGTGAGCTGGTTTTTGGACGTGACGAATATCACCGTGGCATGCGGATTGACCAATACCAATTGCCGGTGCAGTTGAGAAAGGGCCGTAACACTATTCTGGTAAAGGCGTGCCAGAACGAGCAAGTGGAAGATTGGACGGTGCAATGGCAGTTCCAGTTGCGAGTGTGCGATGCTACCGGAACTGCCATTCATTCTGCCAATAATAAGGAACTGAAAGTAGCCTCCAAATAATCTGTCTATCATGAAAAAAAATTTCCTCATATTCACTATTGCAATTTTTGTCAGCGGTGCGATGGCAGGGGATTGGCCTGGTTTTCGTGGGCCGATGGGTAATGGGATCTCGGATGAAGTTGGTCTGCCGGTTGCACTCAATCCGAAGAAACACATCGATTGGCGGATGGATCTTCCCGGCCGTGGATTGTCGAGTCCATTGGTCGTAGGCGACCGTGTGTTTATCACTGCGAGCGGCGGCACTCGTGAGGATATTTTGCATATACTCTGCCTCAATGCAACAGACGGTTCGGTTATTTGGCAACGCCGGTTCTGGGCAATGGGTAGTACAATGTGCCACAAGAAAACCAGCATCGCTGCGCCCACACCCGTGACGGATGGTCGTTTTTTGTTTGCGATGTTTTCCTCCAACGATCTTTTCTGCCTCGATCTCGACGGCAATCTTCTTTGGCTTCGTGGATTGACTGTAGATTATCCAAACGCACGTAACAGTTTAGGCATGGCGTCTTCGCTCTTGTTGGCTGGTGGACTTCTGGTTGCGCAAATTGAGAATGACAGTGAGTCATTCACCACTGGATTGAGCCTAACTGGCGGTATGAACCAATGGCGAATACAACGCCCTAAATCGGCCAACTGGACAACGGCTACGGTGTATCGGACTGAATCTGGTCGCGACCTTGTGCTACTGCAATCAAGCAAAGGCATTCATGCCGTGAACCCGGAGAATGGGGAGGTGGTCTGGCATTACAATGACGGCGCATCGACGATCCCGTCGAGTGTGCTGGCAGCCGGCGTATTGTATGTGCCTTCCCACGGGATTACGGCCCTCGAATTGGCGCCCGATGGTGCCTCGTTCAATCAGAAATGGCGATCTTCTCGGCTGCGTCCCGGCACGGCGAGTCCACTAGTGCATCGTGACCGGATATACAGCATCAATAACGCTGGTGTGCTGACCTGCGGTGACACCGACAGCGGTAATCGGCTTTGGCAACTGCGGCTTGACGGGCCGTTTGGTGGCTCGCCCGTGGTGGCTGATAATCACCTGTACGCATTCAGTGAGGAGGGCAGAGTGCAAGTGGTAGATTTGTCTGCACCGGAGGGGCGCATTGCCGGAGAGATGGATTTGGGCGAGATGATCCAATGTTCACCGGCGATTTCAAGCGGCGCGCTTTATATTCGCAGCGATCGCCGCATTTGGAAAATCGCCCGCAAGACGCAACTTTGACAGTGGGTGGAGGGGATGAACATTCCGGGTCAGTGTCGGAACTGTTACGCCGAATCAATCAAGTTTCTGACAACGCTGATACCCGTTTGAATCTCGGCACTGAATTGGCCGAAATCGGGCAGCCGATGGAAGCGCTTGTTCATTTACAACGCGCGGTGGAACTTGATCCTTCTCTGGTGCGTGGCCACATTCGACTGGGTAACCTCTTACGTGATCTGAGTCGGACCGGCGAGGCGGTCGAAGCTTACGGACGTGCGCTAGAACTGCGGCCTGATGATCCTTTTATTCTCTCTAATCTGGGCAATGCATGGCTCGACTTAAGTGAGTCGGGTCGAGCGATTGACTGCTACCGACAGTCGCTTGAAATTTATCCAAATGCTCCTGCGACTTTGAGTAATCTCATCTTTACGATGCACTACGACTCCGGCATTCGCCCTGAGGAGATTGCTGCAGCACACCGCGAATGGGGCAGACGGTTTGGACAAGCGCTTGATCAAGTGGAACCGCCGGAGCGACCGAAGTATGATCGTTGTCGGCCAATGCGGATCGGTTTTTTGTCGGCCGACTTCCGATATCATCCCGTAGGTCGGATGGCCTCGGTGCTGTGGGCAAATCTGAATCGGGATCAAGTGATGCCGATTGTTTATGACAACTCATCTGACGAATCGTCGGCCAAGCGCCGTTACCGTAAAAAGGTGGCAGAATGGCATAATATTGTTTCCCTCTCGGATGACGCAGTGGTGAATCGGATTCGTGCCGACCGGCTCGATGCTCTTGTCGATTTTTCCGGCCACACTTCAGGCAATCGATTGGGTGTGCTGGCTCAAAAGCCGGTTCCGGTACAGATTACCATGTTAGCTTATCCCAACACAACAGGGCTGTCAGCCGTAGATTGGCGAATCACCGACTCGCAGGCTGACCCTTCGAGTGCCGACTTGTTCTACGTCGAGCAACTGTTGCGGCTTCCGTCCGTTGCATGGGTCTATGGTGCGCCCGATGCCAGTCCAGAGCCGGGCGGCCTACCGTGCCTTGGAGGAGCGCCGTTTACGTTCGGTTGCCTTAATAACCCCGCCAAGATCAGTGCGGCGGCTGTGGATTCATGGAGTGCTATTTTACGTGCCTGTCCCCAGGCAAGGTTGATGCTACTTGTTCGCGACGATCCTGTGCACGAGGGGTTGCTTGTCGCCAAGTTTGAGCGGTACGGCATTGGTGCTGGGCAGTTGCTTTTTACCGCCAAAGTGCCAGAGCTAAGCTACCTTGAGTTGCATAATCGCATTGATCTGATGCTTGATCCGTTCCCGTATAACGGTGGTGTCACGACAGGGGACTGTCTCTGGATGGAAACGCCGATTCTAACGATGAAGGGTGATAGCTATGTTTCGCGGCAGGGGGTGAGTCTACTGACTGCCGTTGGTATGCCGGAGTTAATCGCGGCTGACCGGGAGGAACTGGTGGTCAAGGCAGCTGGCTGGTGCAAAAATCCGCAACAGTTGGCCAAGCTGGCGGAGGGTTTGCGTGGAAGGATGCTACACTCGCCGCTAATGGATCATGCGGGGTATGCTCGGCAGTTAACGGAGGCGTTCGAGAGGATGATTACGGCTTAACTGTGACCCAGTCTATGTTGTGACGGTCGGCGTACTCGGAGAGAGCCCGCTCATTCTCTATCAAGATGGTTCGTACGATCGCCGACTCATCGGCATGACCGATGTGTGGCAGATGATTAGGGATGAGGCCAAGATGATCGTGCGAGTAAGCGACTGCGTAGGCTGCTTCGGCCACTGCAACCAACGGCAATTCATCATCGGCACCATCGACATAATCCTCGACAATGCCTGCTAAAAACTCTAGTTGCTCGACAAGATGAGGATACTCTGGCGCGTTAATCTCGGCAAAATTAAGTTTCAGTGCTGGGAGTTTTTTATGGATTCCACGGAGGGTTTTCGGTGTTATCTGTTCCGCGCCGTGATGGAGAAACTTTGCAATCTCCGACATGCCTCTATTATGACTACTGTTCGAATGAAACTCAAGGTTGGATTAACAGATGGAACCCGAGTTGAAAATGTTTAATCGTCACCAGTGCCTTATGAGATGGCGGAGATGGAGCACGCGCTTAATTCAAGGGTTGGTAGCGTGCGTTCTTCTTTTGTTCATTTTGCGAGAGGCTTTTTTTTCTGGGCCGTATTTGCCGTTGGCCAAGCCTTATAGCGGCGAGATTTTCGATATGCATTGCCATGTGGCTGGCATTGGCGCGGGCGGCAGCGGTTGTTTTGTTTCACAGCAACTAAAGAACAATTTCAGATTTAACATCTACTTGAAAGCATTTGGAGTAACTTTGCCCGAAGTGAAGGAGCACGGGGATAAAATTCTTATGCAACGCCTGGCCAATGGGATTGGGGAAAGTCGCCGTGTAGGGGCGGCGATTGTACTAGCGATGGACGGTGTGATTGGTGACGACGGTCTTCTTGACCGTGAACGGACGGAGTTTTACATACCGAACGAGTTTGTTGTTGCTGAGACAGGAAAGCACTCGAATCTTCATTTCGGGGCAAGTATCAATCCTTACAGGCCCGATGCGCTTGAGCGCCTGCAATGGGCCAGTGACCATGGGGCACTTTTGGTCAAATGGCTGCCGTCGATTCAGTTCATAGATCCAGCTGATATCGCACATAAGTCATTTTACCTTAAACTTGCTGAGTTGAATCTGCCGTTGCTAACCCATGCGGGGCAAGAGCGTTCCTTCACGCATGCACGGGATGAACTGGCCGACCCAGTACGACTTAAATTCCCACTGTCGCTCGGGGTGAAAGTGATCGTCGCCCACGTTGCATCCACAGGTGAGAATAATGGCCAGGAAGACATCGACCGGCTTATCGGTATGCTCGGCGAATACCCAAACATGTACGCAGATATTTCGAGCATGACACAGGTTAACAAGTTAGGTTACCTGCGCAAGGCCCTCACAGAGAAACGGTTAGAGGGTCGGCTAATGTACGGTTCTGATTTCCCTCTCATCAATACTGCTGCGGTGACTGCCTGGGCATTTCCGCTGAACTTGAAACGCAAACAGATGCAAGATATCGATGCTATTGCGAACCCTTGGGACCGTGATGTGTCGTTGAAGGAAGCTCTGGGGGTTCCGGCGACGATTATGGAGCGCGCAGCGACGTTTTTCGGCATAGCGCTTGGGCCAAGAGCCCAAGCAATTGATAATTAGCGGCCGAGCTGGCCTTCGAGGTATCGAATCGCCTGACGTACGTCGGTCTGCTGTTCCATCCGATCGCGTACCAATCGGCAGGCATGTAATACTGTGCCGTGGTCGCGCCCTCCAAAGGCTTCGCCGATAGAGTTGAGAGATTTGCGGGTCATTTCTCGTGCTAGATACATCGCAATCTGTCGCGGAAAGGCTATATTTTCCGGCCGACGTCGGCTCGTCATGTCAGCGAACCGGATATCGTAGTGCTCTGCGACTCGTTTCTGAATATTTTCGATTGTAACCGCTGTACGCCCTTCTTCGACCAGCACGTCCTTTAGCAAGCCCTCTATGGCGTTCGGGGTGACCGGCTTTCCAGTCAGTGACTGGTAGGAGGAAACCCGAATCAGTGCACCTTCTAGTCGACGTATATTGGTTCGAATTCTCTTGGCCAAAAAACTGACTGCTTCGGCAGGTATCTCGACTCCAAGAGAATCCGCCTTTTTACCAAGAATAGCTAGGCGTGTTTCAAAATCTGGTGGCTGCATGTCGGTCACCAGGCCCCACTCAAATCGAGAAACCAATCGGTGTTCTAAGTTTTTTATTTCGTTCGCTGGCCGGTCACAGGTCATAACGATTTGCTTATGTGCCTCATGTAGCGCGTTGAATGTATGGAAAAATTCTTCCTGGATGCGTTCTTTCCCGGCGAGAAACTGAATGTCATCAATTAGAAGGACATCGGTTTTGCGGTAGGTGCGCCGGAACTTGGTTAGTTCGTTGTTTTGAATCGCCTCAATGTACTTATTGGTGAATTTTTCTGACGAAAGATAGGATACTTTCAGTTTTGGGTTTTCCTTGAGGACGTTGTGGCCGATAGCGTGCAGTAGGTGCGTTTTGCCCAGACCTACTCCGCCGTAAAGAAACAAAGGGTTGTAGGAGCGTCCAGGCGACTGGGCTACGGCTAGCGCCGCCGCGTGTGCAAAGTTGTTGTTGTCTCCAACAACGAAGGTGGAAAATGTGTTTTTTGGGTTGAAATGCTTGTCCTGAGATGCGCGCAACTTGGTCACCGTTTGGGGGGGGCGCTTGAGTTCGTTAATTTCTATATCTGCTTCGGTTGTTAGGTTTTTTTTGGGCTGTTGGGGCGACTCGTTACTTATGTCTAAACGGACATTTAGTTTTTTTCCTGTGATATGTGCCAAAACATCCTGAAGTAATTCTAGATAATTGTCCTTCAGCCAGACCGCACAGAATTCATTTGGAACGACAAGAACTGCTGTGTCCTCGTTAACGAAGCCAGGTTGAATAGGGTTAAACCATAGATTGAAAAGCTCCGGGTTGACCATGGTGCGTAGAGTTTCTCTAGCTTTTTCCCATGTTTTGTCGAAATTATTAGTCATTGGGCGCTTGATGGTATGATTTTTTTCAACGATTTATTCACTTACACCATTGCGCCTTATGGGCCGTAACATTTTATCTTTTGTTAACTTGATTAACATCGAGCAATAATTTTTTCTGGAAAGTTTACTTTGTGGTTCAGAATAGGTCAGTTGATAAATCATATAAACTTTTGGTTACTAGTTATTTGGGCAATGGTAAGCAACTGGTTTTATTGGTGACCTAAGTTTGGGTGTTGATGCGGCCATTACCCAAATGGCNTGCGGCAAATTAATCTTNGTGAAGTTTTGAATCCAGCAGAAGCTATTCAACTTTGTCCACACATTGTTCACAGTTTAATTGTTTANTCTAAATGTTAGTGGCGCAAAGAATTATCATTCAATGNTTATTTNTNTCGCCAACATGTTCCATTCACTTTGTGATGGNATGAAACACGCAACCTGTGCGGGCNTGTGTATACNTTTAAANCGCTTCAGCCCCNGTCTCTCCGGTTCGGATTCGAGTTACGCCTTCGATCGGGCTAACGAATACCTTGCCATCACCAATTTTGTCTGTTTTTGCACTCTTTATTATGGCATCGATTGCTCCCTGGACCTGCTCATCATCAAGAACAATCTCCAGCTTAATCTTGGGGAGAAAATCAACAGTATATTCACTGCCTCTATAAATTTCAGTGTGGCCCTTCTGTCGACCAAATCCTTTCACTTCGGTTACGGTCATTCCTTCGACGCCAACTGAAGCAAGTGCTTCTTTGACGTCCTCCAGTTTGAACGGCTTGATTATTGCGTCAATTTTTTTCATGGGTTTTCGGAAATGAAATTGTTTGCAGTGCTCAGATCATAGTTGCCGCTAGAGTTCCTGACAACAGCAATCTGTGTTTTTTTTTGCAAATTTTTTCAAAGATACTTGACATGATTTGGGTTTGGAAACTTTGCAATGGTTGTCACCGAGTCAANTTCCAAACAGCTGGTCAATTTTTTTTCTGGATTCCTCGATTCGATGGTTAACGGATCTGCTTCCGGGCCATTCGCGAAACGCAAAGTCGAAGTACTCGCAGAAGTTGGACCGTTTTTTTTCCGTTACCGGATCGGCTCTGCGTTCGCGGCACTGGTACGCGGCACTAGAGTCGTGGAACACACAGTTGAGGCAAATGCGTAAGTCTTCATTGCAGCCGTGGCAACTCTCACTGCGGCCAAGGAGGCCGTCTAGTTCCCACTCCTTTCCGCAGTTGTGGCAATGCCGGTTCATAAGGTCGATGACTTGCCGCTCGTTTGGCCAAGGGCTTGATTGGGCTTAGTCGCGGCACACGTCGCTCGGTCAAGTGTTGTACGTATTAATTCTGCGGTTTTGATCCCAGTAAGGCCATACTTGTTGCGAAGATAACTGACAGAGGAGGCGTGCTCGATGAATTCGTCCGGCCATCCAATACGAACGACGGGTGTAGTAATGCTAGTGTCCGCCAAGTGGTTGCGGACTATACTCCCATAGCCTCCCTTGAGGGCATGATCCTCGATCGTGACAATAACCTCCGCGGCCTGCGCAAAAAACTCTGTGGTGCCGGTGTCGATCGGTTTGGTGAATCGAGGGTTAATGACTGCGGCATCGATATTGTCCGCACCCAATTCTGCTATAGCTTCGTCGGCAATTGCACGCATTGGTCCAAGCACAAGAAATACGACCTTCGGCTGGCCATTACTGGAAAAATTCTTCAGCACTTCGGCCTTACCAATGTCGATCAAGCCTGGTTGTTCCTTGAGGGTGACTCCTTCGCCATTGCCGCGCGGGTATCGAATGAAGGCAGGCAGATCCTGATGTGTGGCGGTAAACATCATGTCGGCTAGTTCGTCTTCGTTGGCAGGCGCCATCGCTATGACTCCGGGTATGCAGTTGAGATAGGCTATATCAAACAAACCATGGTGTGTTGGTCCATCATTGGCCGAGAGTCCGGCACGATCCATGCAGAAAGTTACGGGTAGTTTTTGTAGCGCGACGTCATGGATTATCATGTCGTATGCTCGCTGAAGAAAAGTCGAGTAGATGGCGCAAACAGGTCGGCAACCCATTGTAGCCATGCCGGCAGCGAATAGCACCGCATGTTCCTCAGCGATACCGACGTCGAAGTAGTGTTTTGGCATTGCCTTCTCAAGCGCGCCAAGGCCGGTGCCGCTTGGCATTGCAGCGGTGATGCCGACAACCGAGTTGTCCTTGCGGCAGAGCTTGATCATTGTTTGCCCAAAAACATCCTGATACTTCGGTGGGGTGTCGTTCTTTGGCGGTAGGCTTTCGCCGGTATTCGGATTGAATGGGCCTGTGCCGTGAAATTTTTCGGGATGTTCTAGCGCGGCGCTAAAGCCCTTGCCCTTTTTTGTGATGACGTGAATGACAATAGGTTGATCGCAGGTTTTGGCAAACTCCAGAGTTTCCAGCAGCAACGGCAGGTCGTGCCCATCGATTGGTCCAAGATAGCGGATGCCGAACTCCTCGAATACCAAACTGCTTCCGAACCCCCCACGCCCGTCGGGATCAAGTGTCTCCTCGTTGTGTTGTAGCACTGCCTGTGTGACGGTACCTTTGAGAGCTTCCTGCCCTTTTAGGCCAAGTCGAAGTGCCAGTTTTCCGGTGGGTACTTTGGCTAAAAAAGCCTGCAAGTCTCTGGTGATACGGTTGTAGCCCGGGTTAGTGATCAACTTGTTGAGATAGTTGGAGATCGCGCCGACGTTTTTGGCAATCGACCATTCATTGTCGTTGAGAATGCCGATAAATCGCTTTGTTGTGTGGGCGATGTTGTTTAGCGCCTCAAATGAGANGCCATTGGTCAACGCGGCGTCTCCAAACACGCAAATGACATTTTCGTTTCCCCCTTGCCTGTCTCTCGCGGCGGCAATACCCAGAGCTGCCGAGAGTGCCGTCCCGGCATGGCCGGCACCGTAACAATCATGTTCGCTCTCGGTTCGCAGCGCAAACCCGTTCAGTCCTTCGGTGGTGCGAATAGTTCGGAATCGGTCCTTTCGTCCGGTGAGCAGTTTGTGAACGTACGACTGGTGACTGACATCCCAGACAAATTTGTCTTTTGGAGTTTCAAAGACTTTGTGCATGGCCAAAGTCAACTCAACCACGCCAAGATTAGGGCCAAGATGCCCGCCGTGAGTGCACAAGCCATTAATCAGTTCCTCGCGTAATTCCTCGGCTAATCGTTCCAGTTGCTTCAGTGTAAGTTTTTTGACATGGGCCGGGTTATCGACCATATCGAGGTATCGGTTTGGGGCTTTTACAGTTGGCATTTTAGNATTTAACGGAGTCGTCATCGACGAGTTCGTCTTCGCCGTCGGAGTTGGGTTGCAGTTTTTGAATCTTTAACTCGGCATCCTCAAGCTTGGCCTGACAGTCTTTGGCCAAGCGTGTACCTTCCTCATATCGCTCAATTAGTTTTTCCAGGGGAAGATCGTCGCCCTCCATCTCTTCTAGGATGCCCTCAAGCTTTTTCAAACCTTCCTCAAACGGAAGCTCATCGGGATTGCAGTTTTCCTGTTTTTTTTTTGCAGCCACGCTCTGTGCAGGCTAATGCAGCTTCGCCAAGCGGACAAGCGGTTTGGCTAGTCGTTTAGGCCAGAACTTGTTGGACCACCCGGCCGTGAACATCGGTCAACCGGTGGTGGCGACCCTGATACTTGAAGGTTAGCTGTTCGTGATGGATGCCGAGCAGGTGTAGGATTGTAGCTTGAAAGTCGTGCACATGTACCGAGTCGCGNGTGACATTGTAGGCGAAGTCATCCGTTTCACCGTGGACGAAGCCTTGCTTCACGCCTGCTCCGGCCATCCAGACGGAGAAGGCGCGTCCGTGGTGGTCACGTCCATACTTGGGTGAGTCCACGGTGCCTTGGACGTAAGGTGTTCGGCCAAACTCTCCGGCCCAGATTACCAGTGTGTCTTCCAACAGCCCGCGCGCCCGCAAATCCTGGATCAAAGCGCCGGAAGNAAGGTCGGTGTCATCGCATTGCATGCGAAGCTGTTGTGATAGGCTTCCATGCGTGTCCCAACCTACGTGAAACAACTGGATGAAGCGCACGCCACGCTCGGCCAAACGGCGGGCTAGGATACAGTTGGCTGCGTAGGTGCCGGGCGTTCGGGAATGCTTTCCATATAAGTCGAAGATATAATCTGGTTCGTCGCTAAGGTTGGTTAGCTCCGGTACGCTCATTTGCATGCGATATGCCATCTCATATTGGGCAATGCGCGTAGTGATTTCAGGGTCGCCGACCTCGCGGAACTTCATCTCGTTCAGTTTGGCTAGATCGTTTAGAAGTCCACGTCGTACCTCCCGGCTAACCCCCTTCGGGTTGGTTAGGTATAAAACCGGCTCCCCAGATGTGCGAAACTTAACCCCCTGCAACCGCGATGGTAGGAATCCGGAGCCATAGTAATAGTCGAATAGCAATTGCCCACAGGTGCCGTGCTGATCACGTGACATCATTACTACATAGCCTGGCAGTTCCTCCGACTCGCTGCCTAACCCATAGTTAAGCCAAGAACCCATGCTGGGGCGGCCTGGGATTTGGCTGCCGGTCATGAACAGTGTCATGCCTGGCGAGTGGTTGATCGCCTCGGTATGCATCGATTTTATGAGACAGATTTCGTCGGCGACTGCACCGATGCCAGGCAAAAGTTCGCTCAGCCAAATCCCACTTTGACCATGTTGGCTGAATGCAAATTCCGTGGGCTGGATTGCCAGTTTTTGTTGGGCGGTCATTGTGGTCAGCCTCTGACCCATACGTATAGAAGCTGGTAACTCCTTGCCGCGCCATGCCTTCAGGTCCGGTTTATAATCGTAAAGGTCGGTGTGAGAGGGTGCGCCGGATTGGGTGAGGTAGATGATTCGTTTGGCTTTGGCCGGAAACTGATGGAATCCGGTTTCGCTATGCGCAGCAGCATGCCCAAGCCTCTGGCCGAGCAGTGATGCCAGGGCCGCAGCACCGACGCCGGTGGCACCACGCCCCAGAAACTCGCGCCGTGTAAGTGCCAACCTGTTCTCTGCCATCAAATCCATCCTCAAACAGANTTCATACTACACCCGTCTTTTGGCCAAGCGCAAGCGGCCTGAGTATCGATTGAGTCGATTGCGACATTGATTTTATCAATTCGCATCAATCAATGGCGGAGTGTAAGCTGCGATCTGCGAACCAGATGNCCGACCAAAAAATTCAAAACCACAATAAAACAAGAGAATCACTTCGCGGTTTCTGGAGCTTGTTTGCTACTCAGTTTCAGGGAGCGTTTAGCGACAATCTGTATAAGTTCCTTGCGATTTTTTTCGTAATGAAATCATTCGAAGGCGACAGCTCAAAAATTGATTCTCTGATTCCAGTCATTGGTGGGGTGTTCTCGGTTCCGTTCATCGTTTTCTCACTTGCNGGAGGTTATCTNTCAGACCGTTACTCAAAGAAGATGGTTGCCGTGGGTACGAAGTTGGCTGAGGTGCTAATTATGATTCTGGCAACGTTCGCTTTGATGCAGGGCAATGTGTTCTTCATCGTGGCGGTNATTTTTCTGATGAGTACTCAGAGTGCTTTTTTTGGTCCGGCCAAGTACGGCAGCCTGCCGGAGTTATTACCACCAGAGAAACTGGCTTGGGGTAACGGAGTTATCGGAATGGGAACCAATATGGCCATTATTCTTGGTATGGTTGCGGCCGGGTTTATTTCAGATCGAGTTAATACTAGTTCACCTAAAGCCGGGTTGGTGCTGGTGGGATTGGCGATTGTCGGACTGGTTTGCAGCTTGGGCATNACTCGGATTCCCAGTTCGAATTCGACAAAGAAGTTNCGATACAATTTTGCTGGAGAATTGTTNCACCAGATAAAGCGCATTTATCCAGACAGACCTCTTTATTTTGCAGTTCTTGGGGAGATGTTTTTCTTCTTCATTGCGGCGATGATCCAGTTGCATCTCGTGATTTATGGTAAAGAGGTACTAGGTTTGAATGATCTAGACAGTAGCTATCTGCAAGCGACTATCGCGGTAGGTATTGGGGCCGGTTGCCTAGTCGCAGGGTTTGTTTCCGCCAAGAAAATCGAGTATGGGCTGATCCCGCTCGGGTCACTTGGAATGGTGGTGTTCTGCGTATTTTTGTCGGTTGATAATCCTGGAAAAACTTGGGCGTACTTCAGCACAGGTGCACTGGGTTTCTGTGGTGGTTTTTTTCTAGTCCCTATTTATGCACTAATCCAGCAGCGTCCGGATAAGCGGGATAAGGGCACGGTTGTGGCCGCATCGCAAACACTTACTTTTGTGGGTATCCTTTTGTCTGCAGGAGTTTATTATCTACTGACTTCAGATAAAGTGTTGGGCTTGTCTGCGCAGGATACATTTCTTGCTATCGGACTGCTCATGTTTCTTGGAACTTCTTACATTGTCTACCTGTTGCCGGATTCTCTCATTCGACTTTTGGGGTTTTTTGTTACCCGAACAATTTACCGGCTGAATATTGTCGGGCGGGATAACATCCCGGAGCGGGGCGGGGCGTTGTTTGTCTGCAACCACTTGTCATTCGTAGACGTGCTGTTGTTGCAGGCGTCCACCGACCGGCCGATCCGTTTCATCATGTACGCGGGTTACATGAAGCAAAAGGTGATGGGAACCTTTGCGCGGATCATGAAGTGCATCCCAATCTCTTCCGAGTCGAGGCCTCGCGACCTGATCAAGTCGCTCAAGGTTGCCAGTCAGACGATTCGTGATGGGGAGGTGGTCTGCATTTTTGCCGAAGGCCAGATCACACGCACTGGGCAGATGTTGCCATTCCGGCGCGGCTACGAGAAAATTATGCAAAATGTCGACGCGCCGATTATTCCGATCCATCTCGACGGCGTGTGGGGCAGCATTTTTAGTTACTCGCGCAGTCGGTTTTTCTTCAAGCTGCCTAGGCGTATTCCGTACCGCGTGACGGTGAGCTACGGTGTGCCTCTGCCGCCCGATGCTCAGCCGGTCAAGGTGCGCGAGGCGGTGCAGGAACTGGGTGCGGATGCTTGGGTGCATCGCAAGCGCCATATGAAGCCACTACACCGCAGTCTCGTGTGGGCGTTCAGAAAACATCCGTTCCGGTTTTTTGCGGCGGACGCCAACAAGGGCAGCATGCGTTGCGGTGCCGCACTGGTCGGAGCGATTGCTCTTGGCCAAGCGTTGCGTCGTAAGTGGGCGGGTCAGGAGATGGTCGGTATCCTCATGCCGCCGACGGTGGCTGGTGCGCTGATTAACTATGCTGCATCGTTGGCTGGCCGGGTACCTGTGAACTTGAACTACACGCTCTCGGGGGAGGCGCTTGGCTCCTGCATTGGGCAGTGTAACATCCGCACGGTAGTTACGTCGAAAGCGTTCCTCGAGCAGGCCAAACTCGATTTGCCGATTGAGACGATTTTGTTGGAGGACGTCGCCAAGTCGATCGGCGTGGGCGGCAAACTTACCGCTGCCTTGGCTGCGGCACTGTTGCCGGTTGGCATGCTGGAGAAACTTCTCGGTAGTAAACGCAAAGTGGCTATGGACGACTTGGCCTCAGTCATTTTCTCGAGTGGAAGCACCGGTACGCCCAAGGGCGTGATGTTGTCGCACTACAACGTTGTGTCCAACATCCAGCAGGTTGGCCAGGCGTTCGCGTTGGATAAAACCGACCGATTACTTGGCATCCTGCCGTTTTTCCACTCGTTTGGTTTCACCGGTACGCTGTGGCTGCCCCCGCTGCTTGGGGCGGGGGCGGTGTATCACCCAAATCCAGTCGATGGTCGGGGCATTGGCGAGTTGCTGGGAGGATACCGGGTGACATTCCTGTTGGCTACGCCGACGTTTCTGCAGGTTTACATGCGCGCATGCACACCAGAACAATTCGGTAGCGTGCAGTTTGTTCTGGCCGGTGCGGAGAAGTTGCCGGAGCGCTTGGCTTTGGCGTTTGAGGATCGGTTTGGCTTGCGGCCGATGGAGGGCTACGGCACTACCGAAACTTCACCGGTGGTGACGATCAATACGCGCGATTTTCGTTCGGCCGGCTTCAGGCAGATCGGAGCTAAGCGCGGCAGTATTGGGCATCCGTTGCCCGGGATGGTGGCGCGCATTGTCGATCCCGAAACCGGCGAGCCGTTTGCACTTGGTCAAGCGGGGCTCTTACTCGTTAAGGGACCAAATGTGATGCAGGGTTATCTTGGTCAAGCGGAGAAAACTGCCGAGGTCCTAAGCGACGGCTGGTACACTACCGGCGACATCGCCACGATGGATGAGGACGGTTTCTTAATGATAACTGATAGGTTGAGCCGTTTCAGCAAGATCGGTGGCGAGATGGTGCCTCACATCAAGGTGGAGGAAAAATTGCATGAACTGGGCGAACTCACTGAGCAGACCTTTGCTGTAACCGGCGTACCGGACGAAAAAAAGGGCGAACGCTTGGTCGTACTTTATCAAGAACTCGTTGAGGCTTCTTTGGACGCGTTACACGGAAAGTTAACAGATAGTGGGCTGCCGAACATTTGGAAGCCGCGCCGTGACCAATTTTTCAAGGTGGAAAAGTTGCCTTATCTTGGCACTGGCAAGCTAGACTTGAAGCAGATCAAGTTATTGGCCACCGGTTTATCACAATGATCTTTCTGCTTGAACAAGCAAAAAGGTAAAAAATAGGGCTTGCTTCCAGACATGATGGGGCGTATGCAGTTTCCCGGCGGGCTTCTTCCGCCAGAGGCAGCGCATAAATTGCAATTTTTGCATTATGTTCTGTTCTAAATTCTGAAAGGTTCAATTCACGATTTCTCGTGTTATTCAAGGTGTGAGTGGTTCAAGAGACAATAACAAGCCCAATA
>PBKH01000050.1 GCA_002721375.1 Verrucomicrobiales bacterium | reverse complement strand
GAGTCACCAACCTATTGTTTGACTCACGCGCCAACATTGAGGCGATGGAAGAGCAGGTCACACGTGGTCAGTTCAGCATGACCATTCAGGCCAGTTGGAAGACAGCTTCGTTTGATGAAAAGTCGTTTGGTCAAGGGTTGCGTGAGCTAGGCCGTGAGCTAGGAATGGAGATTAAGTGGTGGTTTACCGACCCTAAACGCCCGCAGCGTATTGCGTTGATGGTAACGAGGGAACCGCATTGTCTTGATGCCATCCTTTCAGCGAAAAAAACCGGTACACTCAAGGCGGACATAGGCTGCGTTATCGGAAACCACCGTGACTTGGAGGACAAGGCCAAAAAGGCTGGGCTGTCATTCCATCATGTGTCATGGACAAATCGGGCTAAGGCGGAGGAGAAGGTCTTGAAGATTATTGAGAAGGCCGAGGTGGATTTTGTTGTACTGGCACGTTTCATGAAAATTCTATCGCCGAACTTTGTTTGGCGTTTCAAAAACAAAATCATCAATATTCATCCGTCGCTACTGCCGAGTTTTCCCGGGCCTCAGCCGTATCGGCAGGCTTACGAGCATGGTGTGAAAATCTCCGGCGTCACGGCACACTTTGTAAGCATGCACCTGGACGAGGGGCCTATCATTGTGCAGGAAAGTTTCCGCATAAAACCGGGCATGACACTCAAGCAGATCGTAGCCACCGGCCAACCGCTCGAGGCTAAGGCTTTGGTGAATGCCATCCGGCTCTATCTCACCCGACAGCTCGATGTGCATTGGGGAGTCGTGAAACAGCTATGACCGGACAGNTTAGTTTTTCTCGTCTAGAAAATTGATTTTCAAGCCGCTGCCGGATTGCGTTTGCCCTTCGTTTAGGCTGTCCTGCAGGGTGGGGTTTAGCTTGGCTTGTTCGGCTGGTGTTTCCACTTGAGCTGGCGGATCGTCCTCGGGCGAAAGTGCGGATCGTAATGCCCCCTGCACAAGCTCGGCACAGTGAATCTTCATGGGCGGCAATGGGCCAAGCTCACCGGATAGCTCTTCCGGCTTCAACTCCATCGCTTGATCTGCGGTTTTACCTTTGATCAGCTCAGTGGCTAGGCTCGCGACGGCGATCGCTGTCTCGCATCCGAAGCTTTGGAAGCTGGCCTTGTCGATGATCTTTTCACCATCCCGTTCCTTGTACTTCACCCACATACGCAGCATCTCACCGCATTCCGAGTTGCCGACCGTACCAATTGAATCGGCGTCTGGCATCTCACCGATGTTCTTTGGGTTGCGAATGGCCTGAGCAACTTTTTTCTGAAGTTCGTCGTTCATTTAACTGAGCGTGTATCGGCGGATTGTGGAATCGACCTCAAGTGCCCATGCGTCGATTCCTCCCCGGAGCGCATGGACGTTAGGCATGCCGTGGCCAAGATAATAGGCGGCGGCGTCGAGCCCTTTCTGCCCTTGGTGGTCGATTATCACAAACCGCTGATTATTGTTCCAACTGCCGAGGATCTCCTGCATTAACGACTGTGTGAGCAGAATTGAACCCTCGATATGGACTGCTTCGTATTCCTCGCGCGTGCGGATATCCACAAGGCGCAAATTTTCGCCATTTTTGAGATGCATATTTAATTCAGTCGGCTCAATTAAAATACGAGCGTCTTCTTCGTGACTTTGTTTGATTTGATCAAGGACTTCATCAACCGGTAACTCGCCATTGCGCTTACAAATTCCATCAAGGGTTTCATCCGCTTGAAAGCCGCAACTGTTACAGCCTCCAATGTGATACTTTCGAAACAAAGCCCGCTGCGCCCCTGGATAAACCTGAAGCACTGTCTGCATGGAAGATTTTCCTGAAATAGTATCATTCATGATGCAACGAGTTTGCGGACTTGGTGGATAACTTCGATCAAACGGTCAACTTCTGCTTCAGTGTTGTAAAAATAGAAACTTGCACGAGCAGTGGCTGGGACGCCGAGCTTGGCTAGGAGCGGCTGGTTGCAGTGATGCCCAGCACGCAACGCGACGCCCTTTTGGTCGGCCATGGTGGCGAGGTCTAGCGCGTGGGCGTCCGGCAGAACGAAGCTTACTACAGCGGAGCGGCCTTCGCTTGGTCCGAATAGCCGGATGCCGTCGATCTTGCTGAGTTGTTCGCAGGTGAGGTTGGCCAAGCGTTGATCGTGTTCAAAAATTGTTTCACGGCCGATGGCGTCGAGATAGTCAAGCGCCGCGTGCAGGCCCACGGCACCAGCGACATTAGGTGTGCCGGCCTCGAACTTATGCGGCACGATATTGAAAGTCGCATCACGGTACTCGACCTTGGTGATCATTTCACCGCCGCTCTGATACGGGGGCATTGCCTCAAGTAGTTTGCGCTGGCCGTATAGCACGCCAATGCCAGTTGGACCGCAAATCTTGTGGCCGGAAAATGCGAGGAAATCACAACCGATCTCACTAACATCGATTGGTATGTGGCCTGCGCTCTGGGCGGCATCGACCACGGTTATGACTCCGGAATCCCGGGCTCGGGCACAGATTTCGGCGACCGGATTTACCGAACCAAGTGTGTTGGAAATGTGCGTGAGAGAGAGCAGTCGGGCTCGGGCGAGTTGTTCGTCAAGCCATTTCAGATCGAGCTGACCATCATCGCCGTTGATCTCAATGAAGTCCAATTGTACACCGATGCGCCTTGCCAGTATCTGCCACGGCACGAGGTTGCTGTGGTGCTCCATTTCGGTGAGAAGGATGGTATCTCCTTCGCGGAGATTTTCTAGCGCCCACGTTTGGGCGACGAGGTTTAATCCTTCGGTTGTGCCGCGTGTGAAAATAATTTCGTCACTTGATCCGGCGTTGATGAATTCGGCAACCCGTTGGCGAGCGGCTTCGTACGCCTCGGTTGCTCGGTTGCTCAGTTCGTGGATGCCACGGTGGACATTGGCATTGTCATGTTCGTAATAGCGTCGTATGGCATCGATGACCTGTTGCGGTTTCTGACTGCTAGCAGCGTTGTCGAGATAGACTAGGGGATGGTCGTTTACCTGCTTATTTAGAATCGGAAAATCATTTCGGAGCAGGGCCCAGTCAATTCTGTCGTCGCGTTTGGCCAAGACCGCTGATTCTGCCTTTGTACTCATCACATCATGCCCAATTCAAGTTTGGCTGCTTCGCTCATCATGTCCTGATTCCAGGGCGGATCCCAGACGATCTGCACGTCGGCCTCGTTGACTCCATCGATACAAAGAAGCCGGTTTTGCGCATCCTGTTGCAGCACTGGCCCCATGCCGCAGCCGGGCGCGGTGAGTGTCATCTTCACATCCACTCGCCAGCCGTCGTCGATCTGGCTCGGTGTGCTGTCGTAAACAAGGCCAAGATCGACGATATTCACTGGGATTTCCGGGTCGTAAACCGTCTTAAGTTGAGCCTCGATCTGCTGCTGCAAGTCGTCGAGGGTTTCTGGTCGCTTGGCCGCTTCGGCCGGGGTTTTGACCGGTTCTAGGCCCAGCGCGTCGGCGTCGCGGCCCTCGATGCGGAACATGTTGCCGTTGATGATGACTGTAAAGGTGCCTCCGAGTGTCTGTGTGATCTGCGCTGTCTCTCCTTTTTGAAGCGTCACTTTGTCGCCCGACGGGACGATCGAGGCTTCGATTTCACGGCTGAGTGCGATAGGGCCATCAGTGTTCATTTTAAACAGTCTGTGCCGTTGACTCGGCGGCAAGCGCTTGGATACGGTTGACCATCGAGTGAAGCCCGTTGCGGCGCGTGGGGCTGAGATGGTTGTCGAGGCCGAGCTGTTCAAATCTCGCTGTGCTGTCGGTATCTAAAATCTGCTCGGCGTTTTTGCCGCTGTAAATCAAGAGCAACACGGCGATCAGCCCCTTGACGATGAAGGCATCTGAGTCGGCGTGAATTTCGAATGTATTGTCTGCCTGAGGAAACATCCGTAGCCAGACGCTGGCTTGGCAGCCGTGGACGCGGTGCTCGTCAGTTATCTCAGCTTTGTCGAGCGGCGGCAGCTTTTTGCCAAGCTCGATCAGGTAGGCAAAGCGTTCCTCCCAGTCGCCGAGGAATTCAAAATTCTCGATCAACTCCTCTATTGTCGTATCTAGAAACGTTGTCACTTCAATCTAGGTGATGTTCGCTTTCAAGGCGGTTCCAAATCAGCTGGTTGAGTTCCTCCCTGATGCTGTGGTGCTGTATTCGGTCCACGATTTCGCCGGCAAAACCGTGCATCAGCATCCGCCGAGCAGTCTTGGTGTCGAGCCCGCGGGCGCGCAGGTAAAAAATCGCATCGGCGTCCAGTTCGCCGATGGTGGCGCCGTGGGTGCACTTCACATCGTCCGCATAAATCTCAAGCTGCGGCTTGGTGTTGGCGGTGGCGTTGTCGCTGAGGATCAGATTTTTGTTCGTCTGCTTGGCATCGGTTTTTTGCGCATCAGGCTGCACTAGAATGCGTCCATGGAACACTCCGCGTGATTTGCCATCGAGGATGCCGTTGAAATACTCGTGGCTGTCACAGTGCGGTGCTGCATGGTCGACGATCATGTGATGATCGGCAAGCTGCTCCGCTCGCATTATGTACAGCCCGTTGAGCACACACTCGCCCCTAGGTTTGGCCAGGCGCATCCGTAGGTTGTTCCGAGAAAGGCGAGAGCCAAGTACAAACGAATGGAAGGCATACTGTGCATCATTGCTTAGCTCCGAGTTCAGGGAGGCCAAGTGGATCGTGTTAATCGATTGATCTTGAAATTTGATGTGCTCTAGGTTGGCGCCGGCGCCTATGCGAGTCTCGGTCACGACATTGGTGCTGGCTGTTGCTTGGCCAAGCGAGAGGTGCGACTCGATGATTGTGCCCTGCGTGTTGTCATCTGCAAGAATGCAGTTTCGGATGTGTGCCGTTTGGCCTTCTTCGCTCGCTGTGAAAAGAAAAACTAGATGAACCGGTTTGGCCAAGCGAGCTTTGGATGGAATGTGGATCAACACGCCATCCGTAAAAAAAGCATCGTTCAGTGCGATGAATGGGTTTTCATCATTGGCAGTAAGGGAGCCGATGTTGTTCTCCAATTTGCTCAGGCTGCCGGTCAGATTGGAGACGGTGACACCGTCCGGTTGATCCGAGATCAGCGAGAGGTCACTTAGAAAATGACCATCGAGGAAAACCAGCCGATCAATATCATGCTGACCGAAAGTGATGCCGCCAATCTCCGTTTGGTCAAGTGCTTGACCAACAGGTTCGAGTGTCGGTAGAAAGGGAAGATCAACCAGCGGCTTAAGGTTAGTAAATCGCCAATCCTCATCGCGGGGCGTAGGGAAGCCCCACTCTGCAAACCGAGCCAGTCCCGCCTTACGCAGAGGCAACAACGGGCCTCCGGCTTGTTCNACCGGGGNAAACGCTTCAATTGGCCCCGGGGCTGTTTCGTTGGCGGTTGCGCTGCTCATNCNGCGTCCTGAATNAGCCAGTCGTAGCCTTTTTCCTCGAGCTCATGTGCGAGCGTCTTATCACCAGACNTAATAATTCTACCGTCGTAAAGCACATGNACAAAGTCCGGCACGATGTAGTCGAGNAATCGCTGGTAGTGAGTGATGATCACTTGNGTATTATTCGGTCCCTTCAGGCGGTTTACGCCGTCGGCCACGATACGCAGCGCNTCGATGTCGAGCCCCGAGTCGGNCTCATCAANCACGGCCAGCTTGGGATTNAGCANCGTCATCTGTAGGATTTCGTTGCNCTTTTTTTCACCACCTGAAAAACCGGCGTTTACCGGGCGCTTGAGGAAATCCTCGCTCAGACCAAGTTCCTTCATTTTCTTTTTCACCGCCTTAAGGAAATTCATTGCGTCAAGTTCCTCCTCGCCACGATGCTTGCGGATCTCGTTAACGGCTGATCTTAAAAAGTAGGCGCTGTTCACACCGGGTATTTCCACCGGGTACTGGAAGGCAAGAAAGACCCCTGCGCGGGCGCGTTGTTCTGGAGCGAGATCGAGCAGATCTTCGCCTTGAAGCAGGGCTTCACCGCCGGTGATATCGTAGCCGTCGCGTCCGGCGAGCACCGAGGCGAATGTGCTTTTGCCGCTGCCGTTCGGCCCCATGATGGCGTGCACTTCGCCGGCATTCACCGAGAGGTCTATCCCCTTGAGGATCGGCTTGTCCTCGATCCCGGCTTGTAGGTTTTTAATTTTGAGCATTCAGTAAAAATGGATTAGCCGACGCTGCCTTCGAGGCTGACGTCGAGGAGTTTTTGGGCTTCCACGGCGAACTCCATCGGAAGCTCGCGAAAGACCTCCTTGCAGAAACCGTTGACGATCATGTTGACAGCGTCCTGCGGTTCGAGGCCGCGTTGGTTGCAGTAAAAAATTTGGTCTTCTCCAATCTTGGAGGTGGTTGCTTCATGTTCGATGCTGGCGCTGGGGTTCTTCGCCTCGATGTAGGGGAAGGTATGCGCACCGCACTTGTCACCGATCAAAAGCGAGTCGCACTGTGAAAAGTTGCGAGCGTTTGTCGCTTTTTTGCCGACCTGCACAAGACCGCGGTAGCTGTTCTGCCCCTTGCCGGCGGAGATGCCCTTGGAAACGATTGTGCTGCGCGTGTTTTTTCCAATGTGTACCATTTTGGTGCCAGTGTCGGCCTGTTGGGCCTTGTTGGTAAGGGCAACGGAGTAAAACTCACCGATCGAGTTGTCGCCTTGCAGAATCACACTGGGATATTTCCAAGTGATTGCTGATCCGGTCTCGACTTGCGTCCACGAAATCTTGGCGTTGGTTTTGCAGATGCCGCGCTTGGTCACAAAATTGTAGATGCCCCCGCGGCCTTCCTCGTCGCCGGGATACCAGTTTTGCACGGTAGAATACTTGATCTCGGCATTGTCGAGCGCAACCAGTTCCACGACAGCTGCGTGCAGTTGGTTTTCGTCGCGCATCGGGGCGGTGCAGCCCTCGAGGTAGCTGACATGGCTACTTTCTTCGGCGACGATCAATGTGCGTTCAAATTGTCCAGTGTTTGCGGCGTTAATGCGAAAGTAGGTGCTCAGTTCCATCGGGCAGCGAGTGCTTTTCGGGATGTAAACGAATGATCCATCGCTGAAGACAGCGGAGTTTAGCGTCGCATAAAAATTGTCCGTGTAATGCACGACCGTCCCGAGATATTTNTTCACCAACTCCGGATGCTCCTGTACCGCCTCGGAGATTGAACAGAAGATCACCCCAGCCTTAGCCAGATCTTCCTTAAACGTGGTGCCGATCGACTCGCTGTCAAATACCGCGTCGACCGCGACGCCGGCCAAGCGCGCCCGCTCGTGCAGCGGCACGCCGAGTTTCTCGTATGTCTCAAGCAGCTTTGGATCGACCTCATCAAGGCTCTTTGGGCCATCGCCTTTTTTCTTTGGGGCGCTGTANTAAGAGATTTCCTGAAAATCGACCGGCGGATATTTCACATGTGGCCAGGTAGGNCTNTNCATTTTTTNAAAATGCCGCAATGCCTTCAGCCGCCAATCGAGCAGCCATTCCGGTTCGTTCTTTTTGGCGGAGATGAACCGGACAACATCTTCGTTCAGGCCCGGTTCGAGCGACTCGCTNTCGATGTCGGTGACGAAACCGTANTTGTAGTCGCTTGNGACAAACTCATCTATTGTGTCTGTGTGTGTGCTCATGCTTGGANCTCCGTTTGTNNNCAATTTTNGCACATGTCTGTGCAGCNGCCGTGCAGGGCGATGTCGATTTGTCGCACCTTAAATTCACCCGGTACATCCACCTCCGGAACACGGGGTGAGTTCTTCAGGTTCACATCAAAAACCTTACCGCAGTCGTCGCAGCAAAAGTGCGCGTGCTCATTCATGTTGGAGCAATACATCGTGGCACCACGGTCGACGTTTACCTGCCGCACTACGCCGCANTTCACGAGCGCGTCGAGGCTGTTGTAAACGGTCGCCATAGAGATTTCCGGTTTCGACTGCTTGGCTCGCATGAACACCTCCTCAGCAGAGGGATGATCGCGCTGGCTTAGCAGAACCTCGTAGACATGTCGCCGTTGAGAAGTGAATCTAAGGCCCTTCTCGGCAAGTCGTTGATTGAGGGAGTCACCGGACACAGGAAATGGGTCCGTCGCCATGCGCTCAACATGCCATTGGCCAAGCGNCTTGTCAATACTTGGAATAATTCTAAATAAGAAAATCAAGCAATTGGCNAANCAAAAAACGATGCTTAATTATTGGGCAGNAGTGTCTTCCAGTCGATGGTGGGATGTCCGGCGGCGATGATTGAGGGGTTGCGAGGATCTTTTTTGCCGTAGGCTAAGCGGTAGCCATCGAGAGTGCAGACCGCGCCTCCGGCTTCCTCAAGGATACATTGCGCGGCACCGGTGTCCCATTCCATTGTTGGGACGAAACGAGGATAGAGGTCGGCTTTTCCTTCGGCCACGAGGCAGAATTTGAGCGAGCTGCCCATGCTAACTAGTTCGGCGCCGGGCAGTTTTTNGAGCATTGCGGCAACTTGAGGGCCAGCGTGATCACGACTGGCCACGATGCGAAGNTTTTCTTTGTCGATTTCGCTAACNTGGATCGCTGTTGGCTTTGTTTGGCCAAGCCGCTTGAACGCGCCAGTGCTNCGGNTGGCGAAGTATTCTAGCCCCGAAGCCGGAGCGANCACGACGCCGAGCGTGGACTGACCGTTCTCGATCAACGCGATGTTGACGGTAAACTGGCCAGTTTTCTTGATGAACTCCTTGGTGCCGTCTAGCGGGTCGACAAGCCAGAAGCGATTCCAGCTCATACGCTTTTCCGTGCTGATGNCTTCCGATTCCTCAGACAAAACTGGGATGTCCGGCGTCAGCTCAGTGAGTGCGTCGACGATACAGTTGTGCGCGGCACGGTCCGCCTGTGTGATCGGTGAGTCGTCCCGTTTGGTTTCCACCTGGGCCGGNCCATCGTAGGTCTTCATGATGGCGTNNCCNGCCTCAGCTGCAATNNGTCGGATGTCGTCTATCATTTAAATATCAAACCCAGCCTACGCCGGGAAACTTGGCCAACAGATCCTTTCGGATTCTCGGGTANTCCCGCTNCTTAAATGTCGGCCAGTCATCGCAAAAATCGATCTTCTTGTTTTTTGGATTCAACAGCTTGAACCGTACGATGTGTTTACCCTCGCAGATTTTTGGATGCTCGGTCAGGCGAAAACATTCGTGCATTTTTACGTGTAGCTCCACCGGTTGTACTTTGCCGTTTTTGTCGGTGGGAACTTCAGGGTACATCAGCTTCTTGGGCTGATTGTCGGGCCAGTCGATGGTGGCTGGGGCAAACTCGTCGAGCCATTCCCACTGTGCCTCCGGCATGTGTCTGCGAAACGCCGGTTTTACATCAGCTGCCGCTGCCTGTTTNGCCAAGGTCATGCCCTCAAACGCGGTGGCAAGGCAATCCAATATCGCTGGTTCATCCATCGGGGGAAATTCCAGATCCTGCCGCGCTGCACACAACCAGTTCAGCCGGTTGATCAGCAGCCGGATCGAGTGGTCGAATGACTTTGGCTTAAACCACTCGCGAAGGCAGGCCCGGGCCAGCGCNTGGCCGGCAGCTTTTGCATCCAGTTCGCGGGAGCGTTCGCGGCCTAGTTCGAGGTCGCGAAAGCGGGTGATTTGAAACGATTCGACTCGTTTGGGGGCAGGGTCAAATTCGCACTCNGGCCGAGTGGTCAATTCCTCAGGAAACATCTCCTGTACCCAGTCCAACTCGATGGCCGAGGCTAGGCTGAGCAGAGTCTGGGCGCGGTTGCCGCTGGTGGAGACCTGTCGAATCTCAGCGACGGCGAGCAGTGGCGATTGCTGCACGACACTCTCGCGAACCAGCGTGCCGCTTTGGCCGTGTGGCAGTTTGCAGTGTAGCGTTCCTTTATCCCGCCGCACGCAGATTTGATCGGCAAATGCGGAGAGGATGCAGAGTCGNAGCGAGGTTGTTTTGGAGCGATCAGGCTCCGTGTTTTCGTCGGTGGCCATGCCGTGGCGCTTAGCCAAGTTCAGCAGTTGACGGAAAGTGGCCTCCGCTTCGCGGCAGGCGCCGGCGTGGATACCGTGTGCCCGGCAGTCGTTGATGTTGTAACGGCGCGAGCGAGCAAACTGCCACGCGCGGATCAGCACTTCAAAGTCGGAGCCGGCACCGGCGCGAAATGGTTCCTGAGCGGCTTGTANCCTTTTGTCTTCGCGCGCGGAGCGGACGAGGATTTCGCGCCCACTCAGGAATGCGGCACAAAGGGCAGCCTCGTTGACGCAGCCACGGCGTCCGCCCTCGATCATCATCCGGGCAAAACGCGGGTGCATTGGCAGGCGAAGCATCGCTTGNCCAATCTCGGTGAGTCCCTCACTCCNTTTGGCCAAGGCGCCGAGTGAGCGAAGTAAATTTTCAGCAGTCTCAACGGCAGCCGTTTCCGGTTTATCNAGCCAGTCAAAGTCCGCCNCCCGTTCGATGGCAGCGGAGTGCAGCATGAGGACCGCNTCGGCGAGATCGGTTCGGTGAATTTCCGGTGTGTTGTGCTCCGGGCGGTTGAGGTGGCCGCTCTCGGTCCAGAGCCGATGGCAGGTGCCGGGCGCGGTGCGGCCTGCGCGGCCTGCGCGCTGGTCGGCCGAGGCACGGCTTATTTCCTCGATGAACAGCGTGCCGAAACCGCGCTCGCTATCGAACCGAGCCACACGGGCGAGGCCACTGTCGATGACGTGACGAATGCCGTCGATGGTTACGGATGTCTCGGCCACATTGGTGGCGACGACGACCTTGCGCTGTTGGCTTTCCGCGAATGCGCGATCTTGTTCCGCAGTTGGAAGCTCACCGTGCAAGGGGATTAATTCCAATGGTTCTGTGAGGCGTCGCCGGTTGATCGCAATGATCGTGCCTCGGATTTCGCCCATNCCAGGCATGAAAATTAAAATATCTCCAGGCGAATTATTACGCAAAATCAGCTCGACCGCTTCGGCCGCCTGCTCGGTGATCGGCTCGCGGTTGCGGTATTTGCTGAAGAGAATTTCAACGTGAAATGTGCGCCCGTCCGAAGTGAGCACGGGGCAGGGTGCGTCCGGTGCTTGGCCAAGGTAGCGAGCCACGGAACCGGTCTGGATGGTGGCTGACATGACGATGATCTTCAGGTCGTCGCGGATTGTGCGCTGAAGTTTTTTAACGAGGCCAAGCGCGAGATCGCTCATAAGGTTGCGCTCGTGAAACTCATCGAACAACACCGCGCCTACGCCGATCAGTTCGGGATCATCCTGCAACCGGCGAAGCAGCATACCCTCGGTAATGAACTCAATCTTGGTTTCCGGTCCGGTGTGGTTTTCGAACCGNACTTGATAGCCTACGCCTTGGCCAAGCGGTGTAGCTCGTTCCCAAGCCAAACGCCGTGCAAGCGATCGGGCAGCAACGCGGCGGGGCTGTAGGACAATCACACGGCGTTCGCCTAAAAGGACGTCGTCCAAAATCATCTGCGGCACTTGGGTGGACTTGCCTGAGCCGGTCGGGGCGCCAATCACGAGTCGATTGTGCACGGCGAGCGAGTCNGTGATTTCTCCGTGAATGTCCCAGATCGGGAGCGACTTATTCATGTCGCATGCGTTTCGCCAAGCGAGGAATGGAGCGAGGCATCAAAGCAGGTGGCCCAGTTTGTCGCGCTTGGTCTTAAGGTAGCCCTTGTTGTNCTTATTCGGCTTNACGCGGATAGGTACCTGCTCGACGAGTTCGAGCCCGTAGCCTTCTAGGCCGACCACTTTTTTCGGATTGTTTGTCAGTAGGCGGATTTTTTTGATGCCGAGATCAGCGAGAATTTGTGCCCCGATGCCGTATTCGCGCAGATCTGAAGGGAAACCCAGTTTTTCGTTGGCCTCGACGGTATCGTACCCATGTTGCTGAAGTTTGTAGGCTTTGATTTTTGGCGCGAGTCCGATGCCTCGACCTTCCTGCCGCATATATAAAATGACACCGTGACCGGCTTCGTTGACTTGTTTCATTGCCTGTTGCAATTGCGTNCCGCAGTCGCAGCGTCGAGAGCCGAACACGTCGCCTGTGAGGCATTCGCTGTGCACGCGAACTAGTGTTCGGCGACGGGTGCTCATTTTGCCGCNAACTAGTGCGAGGTGGTGTTGACCGTCGATTGTGGAGCGGTACAAGTGCAGGTTGAATTCACCGTAATCAGTCGGCATTGCGATTACTTCCTCGCAGGCAACTAGTTTTTCCCGCTTGCGACGGTACTCGATTAGCTGTTCGATGGAACAGATTCGAAGGTTGTGTTTTTTCGAAAAACGGCGCAGTTCCGGGAGGCGTGCCATTGAGCCGTTGTCGTTCATAATTTCGCAGATCGTGCCGATCGGGCGACAGCCTGCAAGGCGGGCGAGATCCACGGCAGCTTCTGTGTGTCCGGCGCGCTGAAGCACTCCCCCTCTTTTGGCGCGAAGCGGAAAGACATGGCCAGGCTGCACAAGGTCATCGGCCAATGATGTCGGATTGGCTAGTACNTTGATTGTCCGGGCTCGGTCGGCGGCACTGATTCCGGTTGTGATGTCGGCAGCGGCATCAACGCTGACCTGAAAATCGGTCCGATGGCCCTCTCGGTTGTTTAGGACCATGCGTTCGATGCCCAATTGCTGCAGGCGTTCCGGCACGGTGGGGACGCAGATCAGACCTCGGCCATGCTTGGCCATGAAGTTGACAGCTTTGGCCGTGGTTTTCTCAGCAGCCATAATTAGATCCCCCTCGTTTTCGCGGTCGGCATCATCCACTACTACGACCATTTTGCCGCGTGCAATGTCACGCAAAACCGATTCAACAGAGTCAAACTGGGTTGATTTCTTCTTTGTAGCCATTACGTATTTACCGTCAGGCAAGTGATACCTCCGCTTGGTCAAGTGGTCGAGATTTGAGGTGTTTTTTTGCTAAATGATCGGATTGGTACTTGAACTAGGTCAAGCGCAGGTCGCAGACTCACGTCCGCCTATTTGNAATTTGTTATGAGAATGAAAAAAACCTCAACGGTCCTTGCGCTTGGTTTTGTATTGGTGACTTTTTCTATTGCTCAAACTNCGCCGATCCCATCCAAGTCCTCTANACCCACTGTTAAGCCAGATTTCCCCTNGTATACCACTGTGCTCAAGGGGTACGAGCAGGTCATTTCCAGCATGGAGAAAAAAAACAGCCTATTCTCTATTTATGTCCGAAAAAAAGATCAACAGATGCTGGCTGCCCTCCCTGCTGGCTTTGAGTCTAAACGCTTCTTCATCGCCACCACCGTTGCAAGCGGCGAGACCTATGCTGGNCTGCAAGCTGGTGAGCGTTATGTTTATTTTAAGCGTCTCAACAAACAATTACTTATCATTGAGCCGAATCTGGGGGTGCGTTCGACAGGTGATTTGGAGTCTAAGGCTTCAGTGAAGCGTTTATTCACAGATCGCGTGTTGACCTCTGTACCGATTGTCACTGTGATGCCTAAAAACCGTCCTGTGATTGACATGGACTCATTGTTGGTTGGAGGTGCCTCAAAATTTTTCGGTAGCAAGGGCGCAGGGTTTAATTCCCGGCTGGCTCAGATCAAAACTGCAAAGGCTTTTCCGGGAAATGTTGAGCTAGCATTCACAGCGCCGACAGGTAACGGGGTATTGAAGACGTTACACTACTCGATTAGCTCAATTGTCCCGAGTAAAACCTACAAACCACGTGTAGCTGATCAGCGTGTCGGTTACTTCACCACAAGTTATACAGATTTAGGGAAGTACACTGATGAGCAGAAAAAAATTCGCTACATTAATCGTTGGCATCTTGAAAAGGCAGATCCCAAGTTAAAAGTCAGTCCCGTCAAAAATCCGATCATCTTTTATATCGAGCATACTACACCGGTGCGTTATCGGCGTTGGGTGCGGGAGGGTATCTTGATGTGGAACAAGGCCTATGAAAAGATCGGCTTGGCCAACGCGATTGAGGTTTACTATCAGGATGCGGCGACCGGGGCACACATGGAGAAGGATCCTGAGGATGCGCGTTACAATTTTGTACGCTGGTTGAACAATGATGTGGGTACTGCGATCGGTCCGAGCCGTGTAAATCCATTGACCGGACAAATTCTGGATGCGGACATTATTTTNACGGATGGCTGGATTCGTCACTATTGGAAGCAGTTTAACGAAATTTTGCCGGAGATCGCTATGGAAGGTTTTGCTCCAGAGACGCTTGCTTGGTTGAAAGATCACCCTAATTGGGATCCACGGGTTCGGATGGCACATCCTGCCCAGCGCGGTTCAATCCGTGCTCAATTAGCTGCGTTGGGTGCTGAAGCTTACGGTGGACATGCCTTGGCCAAGGCTGATCCTGAGTTGATTGGCGATCATGAATTCGACGGTCTTCACGGACGAATAAGTCAGGTGAANGGTTTTTGTCGTGCAGCCGATTGTAAATCGCTCGACTTAGCTGCGATGCGTCTGGAACTCGAGCTTGNAAGGGAAGANATTAATAATACGAAAAGCGNAGACAACCTTACGCCGAAGAAGCCANNCGTCATGATCGATGGTGTTCCTGAGCAGTTTGTNGGGCCATTGATTGCCGAATTGGTTGCGCATGAAGTTGGGCACACGATTGGTCTCCGTCANAACTTCAAGGCATCAAGCATATACTCTCTGGAAAAAATCAACAGTGACGAGATCAAAGGGAAGGAAACTCTCGCTGGTTCGGTGATGGATTATTTGCCGATTAATATGTTCAAGGGCATCGGTAAAAAACAGGGCGACTACACCATGATTGGAATCGGTCCGTACGATTACTGGGCTGTTGAATACGGCTACTCGATTTTGAAATCTGAGGATGAACTCAAAAAAATTCTGAGCCGCGTTTCTGATCCCAAACTTCAGTTCGCAACAGATGAAGATACGATCGGTCCGGATCCATTTGCCCGTCGCTACGATTTTGCTTCGAATCCACTCCAATATGCCCAAAACCAGATGAACATTGTACGGCATCATCGTGGAAAGTTACTCGATAAGTTTGTCAAGGACGGACAAAGCTGGGCCAAGGCCCGTTACGGCTATCAGCTCACACTTTCGCTACAATCTCGTTCATTGAGCATGATGGCCAATTGGATTGGCGGTTCGCATGTAAATCGCGACAAGAAGGGTGATCCTGGAGATCGCTATCCCGTTTCTCCGGTTAAAGCAAAGCTACAACGAGAAGCACTGGAATTTGTTTTGAAAAATACTTTTCATGACGAGGCATTTGGGTTGAATACCGAACTTCTTCGCCGCATGGGAAGTGACAGATGGATCGATAACTTGTCCCGCTCAATGGACAGCGCTTCATGGCCGGTGCATGATAAGGTGATGGGGGTTCAAGCTTCGACGCTGACGATGATTCTCAACCCAACCACCTTGGGTCGGGTGTATGACAACGAGTTTCTTGTCGATTCGAACAAGGATGCTATTACACTGCCTGAGATACTCGGCAAGCTGGAGAAGGCGATATGGACTGAAATAAAGGCCCCGGCCAAGGGTGATTACACTGCCAGAAAACCTTTGATTTCGAGTCTGCGCCGTAATCTGCAGCGTGAGTATTTGGAGCGCATAGTCAGTTTGAGTATGCCGGGCAATCTTCGCGGATCCAGTTCGCGTCCGTTGGCCAACTTGGCAACGCAGCAACTCCGCAGCTTGGCCAAGCGCATCGAAGCCGCACAAAAGGTTGAGGGTGTGAAGCTCGATCCATATACCGCCGCTCACCTTGCCGAGGCTGGCGAGTTAATTAAGAAAACACTGGAAGCCGGAATCATATACGGCAGCACGAAGATTTAACGGATCAAGCTTCTAGGGCTTATAGGCTCAATTACAACATGAAATTACTATGATTGAGTTTGTTTTGGGCTTGGTTTTCTGCAGAGAAACTGCATTTTCTGTTTATCAAGCAGCTTGGTCAAGCGGCTTGGTCGAGCGCAATGCAGAATGACTCATGAGTGAATCAAACGACCATCTTTCTACTGAAAAGGCCCTCCTTGAGGAGGTGAACCAAAAACCGCTCCTTTCTCGATGGGGTACATTTGCCAAGCTGTCCGGCCCCGGCTGGTTGCAGGGAGCGATTACCCTCGGGGGTGGATCTCTCGCAGGGAGTCTTTATCTAGGTGTGATTGGTGGGTTCGAACTCCTGTGGCTGCAGCCATTAATGATGATATTTGGTGTGCTGATGTTGTCGGTCATTGCATATGTTACGCTTTCTACTGGCGAGAAACCTTTTCGTGCAATCAACAAGCACATTAATCCGGTACTCGGATGGGGCTGGCTGATTGCCGCGATGCTGGCCAATCTTGTTTGGGCCATGCCGCAGTTTTCACTAGGCACGGCAGCCATACAGCAAAACTTTGGTGTGTTAGACGGTGAATGGGGAAACCATATTTGCGCGATTCTATTATTTCTTATCGGGGGCGCCGTGGTTTGGGCTTACGATAGTGGCAGCAAGGGGATCAAAATTTTTGAGATCATTCTAAAGGTGATGGTTGCCGTTGTAGTTCTTAGTTTTTTCGGTGTTGTTGTCGTGATGGCAAAGGATCTTGACTGGGGCTCCATTCTCACTGGATTCATTCCTAACCCGGGTCTGCTGTTTGAACCAGCCTCTAAGTTTACCGAGATAATTGCGCAATCGAGCAATCCAGATTACTGGCGGGAAGTTATTTTGAGTTCGCAACGTGACCGGATGGTGACCGCTGCTGCCACTGCGGTAGGTATCAACATGACATTCCTGCTACCCTATTCCATGCTGCGTAAAGGTTGGGGTAAGGAACATCGTGGTTTGGCTTCGTTTGATCTTTCAATCGGTTTGTTCCTACCTTTCTTCTTGGCCACAACTTGTGTGGTGATCGCTTCTGCTAGTCAGTTCCACACCAAGTTTGACGAGGGACTTCTGGATGCAAGTAAGTCTACAGCGCTAACGGCAAAACTGGAAGGTGCCTACAATAAGAACTTGGACGCTTTTAAAGCTCAGATTGAATTAGGTGCCGAACCAAAAGAAATCGACAAACAACTGGCTGCCATGTTGGTCAGCCGTGATTCTGGCCAACTAGCAGGCTCTCTTGAGAATCTCACTGGAAACAAGACGGTCTCACAGACTGTTTTCGGGATCGGTGTTCTTGGCATGGCTGTCTCAACAATTATTATTCTGATGTTGATCAATGGCTTCACTGTAACTGAAATGCTAGGTGCGGAGATAGGCGGAATGAAACACAAAATTGGTTCGATTCTTCCAGGTATTACCGGGGCGTTAGGATTTCTATATTTATGGAGTAATGCCGATGCAAAATTCTGGCTCGCGGTCCCAACAAGTGTTTTTGGAATGGTGCTACTACCTATTGCTTACATCACGTTCTTTCTGATGATTAACAACAAGAGTTTAATGGGCACCTCGTTACCCAAAGGTGGTAATCGAATTATCCTCAACATTGCCATGGGAGTGGCCCTGATAGCAGCGACCATCGGTGCCGCTTGGTCGATTTGGAGTAAGGTGCAATGGACGGGCGTGATTGCCGTAGGCATCTTCATCGGCTTGGCGATCATTGCCCATTTTGCGCGTCCTAAAATATCTGATTGAGTCAGATAATTATTGTCGATGGGCCTGTTTGATATTTTACGCGTGAAAAACCCCGAGCCGGGTCAATCTGGTCATTTTGGGGATTACGATCTACAGGAGGTAGTCAATAGTGGCGGTATGGCTGACATCTGGCTCGCGACCGATCTCGACAAGCACCCTGTTGCCGTACGACGGCTACATCCCGAATTGAGAAGGGATTCAAAGGCTAAAAAACGCTTTATCCGGGGTTGTGAGATTCTCGCTGAGGTTTGTGATCACGATCGCATTGTAAGCTATGTTGAGCACGGCAAGATTAAGGGAGACCACTATCTGGCCATGGAGTATTGTGAGTTTCCTAATCTTAAGATCCTTATATCGCGTGCAGATCCAGTGCTGGAAGAATACAACGGTAACATCCTGATCGACGTTGCTGAGGCGCTTGAGCATGTGCACGACTGCGGCTACATGCATTACGACTTCAAGCCGGAGAACATTTTAGTCAGCCGCAACGGCAATGTTCGTCTTTGTGATTTCGATCTCTCTCGTCCTATTCCTGAAACCCCAACCAAGATGCCGGATAATCCTGGGACACCGGTCTATATGGCGCCTGAGCAATTGCGTGGGCGGGAGATTGACCAACGCGTTGATATTTTTGCCTTCGGGGTGACAATGTATGAAACGTTGACTGGCCAGAAGCCGTTTAACGGTGAGAACGGCAGAGAAGTGCTTTTGCAGCAAAAGAACCGCGACGAGCATTTTGCAATGCCCCGTGCCCTAAATCCATCCATTCCGGAGGATGTGGAGCAGATCATCCTTAAATGCATTGAGTTTGACGCCGACCGGCGCTATCCGCATATCAGTTACTTAGTTGCGGAACTCCGCAAGGCCTTGTACTTGTGACCGGCAGCATGGCCTACAGGATCATCGGCGAGGATAAAAAGGAGTACGGCCCGGTTCAGTTGGACGAAGTTCGTGAATGGATTCGCGAAGGTCGAGCAAACGCTTCCACTCAAATATGTCGTGATGGTAAAGGTGAATGGAAAGCTGCTTCTGAGTTTCCCGAATTGGCCGAAGAGCTGGGTTTGATCAAGCCGGAGGAGTCTCCAGCGCCGCCGCCGCCAAATTTACTCCCGATTGCAGTGTTCCTGAATCTTTGCTGTTGTCCGCCCTTGGGCCTAGTAGCCACCATTTTTGCCGCGTTTGCTTTGGCTAAGTATTCTGCTGGTGACTGGGCAGGCTCAACCGAGGCGGTGGCTAAAGCGTGGCAATGGTGCTGGTACAGCATTGCCCTCGGCATACCGTTTCAGATTCTTCTGGCTTATTGGCAAATTAATCAAATGGGTGGTCTTCCATTGGAAGGTTTACCTTGAGAAGTTGAAGTTGTCGTCAGGGTTGTGCAATGGCGGCCAGCTTCTCGAATAATTTAGTTGGATTAGGCAGATGATCTGATCGGCTATAGTTATATAGCCAGCCGAATCCTTTTCCGTAGGCCGGGCCATTGACAACGCAGCCATTGGTTTGGTTTTCCGAGATCTGCATTCGTCCTTTCCCAAGTGCGGTGTCTCGGTCGCCGTCGACCTCGTATTTCCATCCTACCAACAATGCCTTCGGAAACCATTCGCGAAGGCGTCCGATAAGCTTTGGCGTCGGCTTTAGTTCAAGCAGCAGTTTGCCGTCACGCGTACTCGGTTTGCTCTGATGCAGCGGTTCGAGTTGACCATCGGCGGTCCGACGAAAAACCTGTCCTGCGGCGAAGTCACTAACCGCTGCGGCATGAAAGACTGCATCGAACTTGGTTAAGCGCTGCAGTTTTTCAGCTAAGTCGGCTGTGGTTGAAAAATTCATAAGTTCAATGCCCTTGGGCAGATCATTGTGAGTTGAAGAACGTCCGCGTAACAGGGTCACATTATGACCGTCGTCGGCCAGCCGTTTGGCCAAGCCGGTGCCAAGTTGGCCGGTGGAGTGATTGGTCAGCCGCCGAACTTGATCGATCGGCTCGTAGGTTGGCCCAGCGGTGACGATGCAGTGCATTAGGATAGGAAGGTTAACCAAGTGCAGCAAGTCAAGGCAGTGTTTTTGAGGCCATCATTTCTTGCAGTTTAAGCGCATTGCTAGTGGGTGGTTGGCAGGCCGAACCGGTGCAAAGGTAGGCGGATGAGTTTCCTTCCTTCGGAAGCGTTTTTGCAAATGACTCCACCGGTCCAACAACACCCAGAACGACTTTGTTCGGCTGGTAGGCAGCATGCGCAGCGGCAATGAGGTTAAGCGTTCCAATTGATTTGGGATCGCCGGTGATCACCGCGCGGCGTGGCTCATGCACGAGAAAGTCGAGAGCTTGTAACAGGTGCGGCACGGCGTTTGGCCCGTTAATCATATTGTCACTGAAGAGTAGCAGGGTCTTTTCTGCGAGTTCAGTGAATGTTTTGTTATCTGTAATCTTTCCAAGGCGCAGCAGTGCTAGCACGGCCACCGAGTTTCCAGAGGGGATCGCGCCATCGTAGTCCTCTTTCACTTTCATGATGAGGTTTGGCGTATGGACACTCTGCCAGAAGCCGCCATTGGTATCATCATAAAACTTAGCCTTCATCGTGCCGGCTAGATCTATGGCAAACTGAAGATGTTTCGATTCCAGCGTAGCTTCATAAAGATGCAACACTCCGTCTAGTAGAAAGGCGTAAGCGTCGAGTAGCTGAATGTTGTCACGTTGACCTTCGCGCCAACGGTGGTAGAGCGTCTTGCTTTCAGCATCCCAAAGTTCTCGTTGCAGAAAGGTAAGGTTTGCCTGTGCAGCTTTAAGGTATTCCGGTTCATTTAGTACGACTCCAGCGCGGGCTATCGCGCCAAGCATGAGCCCATTCCACGAAGAGAGGATTTTGTCATCGAGGTGCGGCCGCACACGCTTGGCACGGACATCGAACATTTTCCCAGTGGCCGATTCAAGTTGACTAGCCTCGTTGTCATTAAGCGTAGGATCGACGATGCTCAGGACATTTTGGCCCTTTAGTGGCTCCGGGTCGCTGTGGTCTTCGAAGTTGCCGTGAGTTGTAATGCCGTATCGGCGTTTGATAAGGATGAATTCATCAGGTGTTAGCAAGGACTTCAACTCTGCCTCTGTCCAGCAGTAGAATTTCCCTTCTTTGCCCTCGCTGTCTGCGTCTTCGGCGGAGTAGAAGCCGCCGTCTTTGTGGCGCATGTCACGCAGAATGTAGCGAAGGATATCGTGTGCGACTTTGGCGTGCTTTTGTTTGCCGCTGACGAGGTGAGCGTCGAGGTAGAGGTGAAGTAGTTGCGCGTTGTCGTAGAGCATTTTCTCAAAATGCGGCACGAGCCACTTTTCATCGACAGCATAACGTGCGAACCCGCCGCCAATTTGGTCATACATGCCGCCGGCTGCCATTTGGTCGCAGGTGTGCAGGACCATGTTGATGGCATCTTGATCACCGGTACGGTGCGCGTGGCGCAGTAGCATCAGTGGTAGGCTGGGTCGGGGGAATTTGGGCGCGTTTCCGAAGCCACCGAAGCGCGGGTCGTACTGGGTTTTGAATTGGCTTACTGCCTTGTCCAGCCATGCGGGATCCAGTTGGATGTCGGCTTTGGCCTTAAGTGCGATGCTTTCGCNNATGCGCTGACTGATGTCGTTGGCCGAGTTGAGAATTTCCGNTTTTTGGTTCTTCCAAGCATCGGCGATNTGCTTGAGTACNTCCGTGAAGCTTGGTTTACCGAACTTNGCTTCCGGTGGAAAATAGGTGCCGCCAAAGAATGGNTTAAGATCAGGCGTAAGCCAGACATTGAGTGGCCAGCCACCACCGCCAGTTGTGGCTTGCACGAAGGTCATGTAGATCTTGTCTACATCCGGTCGCTCCTCGCGGTCGAGCTTGATGTTGACGAAATGCTCGTTCATCACCCTAGCGGTTGCCTCGTCTTCGAACGACTCGCGCTCCATCACATGGCACCAGTGGCAGGTCGAGTAGCCGATGCTAAGTAGAATAGGCTTCTGTTCGTCACGCGCCTTACTGAATGCCTCCTCACCCCAAGGGTACCAGTCTACCGGGTTATGTTGGTGNTGGTGCAGATAGGGTGATGCTTCGTTGGCTAGGCGGTTGGTGTGTTTTGGTTTGGCTTCCTCATGTTGGGTATTGTCGACGGTCACGAGTTCTGTTTGCTGCTGTGTTGAGGGATTAGCTTCTGCAGGTGAGGCGGTATTTGATCCCGGGATCTCTCCTGGTTGGCAGCCGACCAAGGCAGCGGCGGCCGATGAGGTTAAGATGATGNGGAGGCTAGTCACGAAGGCCCATCTTACGACCTGTACAGTGGGCGGCAAAGCAGGAAAAAGCTCAAGTCAATTTGGCCAAGTGGGCGGCAAAGGATTTAGCCATTTGTTCAATGTTGTACGTCTGCTCAGCAGCTCGTCGCCCGGCAGCGGCGTATTTTGACAAAAGCTTCCGGTCAAGCAGGATTTGGCCAAGGGAATTGACTAAGGCTGTAATGCTATCTTTTTTATAGAGCACACCGGCTCCGGTTTTTTCGATGAGTTCCGGAAAACTGGCGTCGTNCGGCATGACGACCGGTACACCGCTAGCCATTGCCTCGACTACATAAAGGCCAAACGCTTCACCATATACCGCCGGTACGCTGAGCACGGTGAGTCCGCGGTAAAAATCGAGCTTTGCTTCACGGTTGAGATTTGGTTGGAATACTNCTTCATCTAGAAGGTCGGCATCGCGAAGCCGTTTTTTTTGCAATGCAACAAACGCNTTATCGCTGGGTTGGCATCCGCCCCCGATCGCTAGCTTGAGATTCGGCACTAAGTTGCTCTGACGCATACGGATGAACGCCTCAACGAGNGTGTCNAGNCCTTTCTCTGGACACATGCGGGCAAAGTAGCCAAGTACTGGAGGATGGTTAGGTAGTTTGCTCGGTTTGAAGCCNTCGAGGTTGATGCCGTTGTGAATGTGTTCCAGCTTGGCGGTCGGTATGCCAGCGCGCTTGGTCATGATTGCGGCGTAGTACTGCGTCGGGGCTATGAACAGGTCTATGTCGGCGACGCGCTCGCGAAGNTCGGCCCAAGTGTCTTCTCGCTGTGGTTCCGGTAGCGAGTCGAGAAACGTCTCTTCGCCCTCNAGCAAGCAAACCACCGGCACGCTGAGTGCCTCCCGGAGTCGTCTNGCTAGGCCGACAATTANTGCGTTGGAGAGGCAAATTACATCGGGGTTTTCGTGTTCCTTCAGCCAAGTGATGAGTTGTTCAAGTTCACGCGCCTGATGACCTGTCTCACCGCGCATCATCGAGAGAGCTAAGTCACCGACCTGCGCGCCGCGCGTTTTTCCGGCAAGGTTGCCTAGCCGGTTCAATAACCACCCTGCGGTGAATAGGCGACGGAGCCAGTTTGGTGCTTTTTTGAAGCAGTTGAACTTCTGAGCGAAATAAACGTTGAGGCCGCTAAAGAATAGCGGTGTACCCTCGCTCTGATTTGCTTCATCTAGAGTGAAAGGGAGGTACAGTGGCACCATTGTCGCGTGNTGACCCATGCGCCGAANCTGCGCCACGAGGGCATTGTCTCGGAAACAGTTCCCACAATACATGCCACCGGCGCCGGGTGTTATCTGGACAATGTTCAAGATGCTGAATAACTCACTAGAAAAACGGTAGTTTTCCCGATGGCCTCTCGCTTGGCCAGCAGAAACAAAAGAAACCAGTAGTAATCAAAACTTGAAAGCCAACTGGGGCCACTGCAACGTTCGCCAACTAATGAACTGTCCTAGGTTTTCTCTTATCGTTTCGCTTGGTGTGGTTTCTGTTTTGCTGCAGTTGTACAAACCGCTTGGCCAAGCTGAGGAATCTGCAACTAAGCCAAACGTGCTCTTCATTGCCATTGACGATCTCAACGACTGGGTCAGTTGCCTAGGCGGGCATCCTCAGGCCCGCACACCGAATATCGATCACTTGGCCAAACGCGGCACTCTTTTCGTCAACGCCCATTGCCAAGGGCCGATCTGTGGGCCTTCCCGTGCCTCGCTACTTTCAGGTTTTTATCCTCACACCACCGGTGTTTATCAACAGCCCGCCGGCAAGGCCATGGAGCAGGATCGAAACTTTTTTCACGACCAAATGTTGTCGCAAATTTTTGCCGAGCGCGGCTATCGGACGCTTGCGGTAGGAAAGATCACCCACGGATATTCGNCCAAGCTAGCTTTTGATGAATACGGCGGTAAGTTTGCGGGTTCTGGCCCTAAGCCTTCAGGCGGTCGACGTTTCAATTACCATTTACCGGATGTGCCATGGACTGGCACGCAGACCGACTGGGGAGCTTTCCCCGAAAGGGACAACGACTTGAGCGACCACAAGTCGGCTGACTGGGCCATGGAACGCCTCGCTGCTGATAGTTTGGAGCCGTTTTTTCTCGCCTTAGGTTTTATCCGGCCGCATGTCCCGTTTTATGTGCCTCAAAAGTGGTTTGACTTGTTTCCGCTAGAGGATGTGCAATTGCCGCCGATCCGTGATGACGATCTCCACGATGTGCCGGAGATTAGCCGTCTCATCCATGAGCTGCCCAAGTACCCTCGGCTTGACTTTTTACAGCGGAACGGAAACGCGCAGTTTCGAAAATGCGTCCAGGCCTATCTGGCCTGTGTGGCGTTTGTAGATCATCAGGTCGGTCGCGTGCTCGATGCGCTGGATAAAGGACCGCATGCCGACAACACCGTTGTCGTGCTATTCAGCGACCACGGCTACCATCTCGGTGAAAAGGATCGTGTAAGCAAACACAGTCTATGGGAGGAGTCGGCGCGGATACCGCTTATTGTTGTCCCTGCTAGGTCTCAGGGTGGGCGGTTTGGTAAAAAAGGGCAGCGTTGCTCAAGGCCGGTTGGTTTGATTGACATTTACCCGACTCTTCTCGAGATGTGCAGTCTGCCGGAGCGGAAGCGTAATGAGGGGGACAGCCTAGTGCCGTTGCTGCGAAATCCGTCGGAAGGTTGGCGATTTGCCACGCTGACTACCTATGCTCGCGGCAACCATTCACTACGCTCCGAGCGTTATCGCTACTTGAGATTTGAGGACGGTTCGGAGGAACTGTACGACCATGCGAACGATCCAAACGAGTGGATTAACCTAGTGGCGCATCCTGAATACATGGCGTTACTTCGGCGGTTTCGATCGGAATTGCCCGAGCGGGAAGCAGAGTACCATTCTGCTGTCCGCAGTGGCGCTGTTAATGCTTGGTTTGCGAAGCACCTCAGCCGCAACGGTGTGAAGTGATTTGCCACCTGCTCTTAGCAAGAAAGACTTGAATTTTAGATCGCTGATCCTGTCTTATCGGCGTTCAACAATGATGAAAACGCAGAGAGCATTTACACTTATAGAACTGCTGGTGGTCATAGCCATAATTGCGATATTGGCCTCCCTTCTGCTGCCGGCACTCTCGCGGGCGAAGGCCAAGGCGCAGGAGGCGTATTGCATTAACAACAACAAGCAAATTCTACTTGCCGGTAAGATGTACACCTCCGACAACGAAGATAAAAATGTTGTGATCTTCGTGCATCCCCCTTTCTCCAAGGTGTTCCACACTTGGTACGAGCTACTCGACCCTTACCTTAATACGACCAACATCCTGATTTGTCCGTCGCGCAAAGGTAAACCGGTCAAGACTACTCATGTTGGTGGTACACCATTTCCGTATCCTGTGGCTACCGATTACGCTATGAATCATGTGCTGGGCGGCGAGCTAAGCCACTGGGTAAATTANGTCCACACCAAGGATTCCAANGTGAAAAATCATGCAAAAGTGGTTTACCTCGTCGATTCCGGTGTGCAGGCCAACGCTAGCAAAAANCCGAGTGTAGATGTCAATTCAACCACTAAACTGGGCGCGTTCATGATTGGAGATCCTGCAGTTATGATTAACGGCTCTGGTTGCCCGCCTTGTATGACCGGTTTAAGCAACCCTTGGTGGGGNGGTCCGCACTTGCGGCATGGCGGGCGCAGTGTCAATGCGCTTTCTGATGGTCATGTCGAGGCGATGGATCCCTTCTGGTTCCATGCNCGAACGCCTTGGCTCAACCCGGCCCTAGGTGGTCACTAGCCTTTTCTTGCTTGGCAAGTCTTTGGGAGCATTTGCGATTGCTTCTTTATTTCCTGTGTCCGACGCTGGGTGGCGGTGTCAATCAAAGTCGTATTCTTCAAAGTGGAAAAATCCGTGCCGATTCCAGTATATAATGAACCTTAGGATTGAAATGAAACAATCACTTATAGCCATATTGATACTGACAACTTTTTTCTTTCATCACACTGCTGAGGCGGAATTTAAACGTATGCCTTACAATGTCGTGCTCATTATGGCCGATGATTCAGCAGCGGATAATTACGGCTGCTATGGCAGTACGTATTTCAAGACCCCGGTTTTGGATCAACTGGCCAGAACAGGGGCTAAGTTCAACCACTGCTATTCTTCGCCGGTTTGCACCCCCGCCCGAGTAAAGATCATGACCGGGAGATCAGGTATCAGGAATTACGTCCAGTTTGGAACGCTGGACAGGGACGAGGTTACCTTTGGCCATATGATGAAAAAGGCGGGCTACGCCACAGCAGTTGCAGGCAAATGGCAGCTGCACAATGGCGATCGAGGCACGCTTGCCCCTGCGAGTGGCTTCGACTCTTATTGCCTCTGGAATTATCCCGGCACAGGCAGTTCGCGCTACTGGAATCCCAGCATCATGCAAGATGGCAGGTTACTCGAGACCAAACCGACTGACTATGGTCCAGATATCTTTTCGGATTTTCTTATTCGGTTTATCGAACGTAACCAAGACCGCCCCTTTTTTGTGTATTATCCGATGGTGTTGGTTCACTCTCCATTTCCGAAAACTCCGGATAATGTTTCCGCGAGCGGTATAACAGCCCGCGCCAAGGGTCAGGCGCTGACTAATTTTCGAGACATGACCCTTTATGCTGACAAGATTGTCGGCAGGATTGTTTCAGCCTTGGAAAAGCACGGCCTTAGGGAAAACACGATTATCATTTACACGACGGACAATGGGACGCATCGCTCGTTGAGTTACCCGTTCCGGAAGGAATCCCGGCAGGGAGAAAAAGCTTATGCAACCGATGGCGGTTCCCATGCTCCGCTGATCATTAACTGCCCCGGAATCGTACCACCAAGCATCGTCAGTGATGACTTGGTTGATTTTTCAGACTTTATGCCGACTATTGCTGAAATTACGGGGGCAAATTTGCCTGAAATCAAGCTAGACGGGCGTAGTTTTTGGCCACAATGCCTTGGCAAAAAAGGGCATCCACGGGAGTGGATCTTTCAGTACTACTACCCGAAATTCGAACCGGCAGCGAAGGCACATGGTCAGGGGATGAACGGGCTTGAAATTGTTTGGGCCCAGAATCAGCAATACAAGCTATACCGGGATGGAATGCTCTACGCCATGAAAGACCGGTACGAAAATTTCCCCATTGGGTCTGGCACCGATAGCGCCGCTGATCGCGCTAGAATACTGCTCCAGAGGGCTCTTGATTCTATGCCCAAACGTGCAGTCAAGCTGCAGCCCAAGAAAGCCAAGTCGAAAACCAAATGATGGCACTTATCTTTGCATTGTTTAGGATAAGTTTAGATTGTCATTGTATGGAACAAGGAGATGAATGTTACGATATGTCGGGCCACTGCAGATGATGTTGGGGCAATCTCGAAGCTGTTTAATGCCTACAGGGTATTTTTCGGGCAGGATAGTGATTTGTCTTTGTCAGAAGAGTTTCTTAGGAGCCGTTTAAACAATTCCGAATCCGTCGTTTTTTGTGCGTATAACTTGGAGAAAAATTGCGTCGGTTTTGCTCAGCTTTATCAGAGCTTTTCTTCGGTTTCAGCTAAGCATATCTGGATATTGAATGATTTGTTTGTATTAGAGTCTCTACGAGGTATGGGAATAGGAAAAAAGCTTCTTTGTGAGATTGAAAAATTTTGTAAAGAGACTCAGTCGGGAGGGGTTTTGGTAGAGACGACGATCTCCAATACGGGAGCGCAAAAACTTTATGAATTTAGTGGCTACCAAAAGATGAAAGAGAGGGTTTTTTACGAGTGGAAGAATTGACCCATAAAGGAGCCGGATTGATCGAGCCAAGCGAACCCAATTAGATAAAATCCACCAAATGATGTTTCTGAAGTTTTCAAGTATCGGAATGGCCTTTTTTAGAATAAATGCGAAAGCAAGTTGGGTTATTTTTTCTTTCTTGGATCCGGTGGTAGCTGCAAATCATTTTCTTGATTGATATCCACCATTGATCCCGCTTTTGGAATATTGAATCCAGATGTTTCGAGAATGCCGTTCACGATGGATCTTCGGAAGGCCTTGATGCCATAGTTTGGATGAAAGCGGCCAAGAGTGATGNCGAACGAGCGGTCTTTGATTTTACCTTCCCGCTCAAGTGTCCACGCAACGATTTCCTCTCTACCCTGTGTGGTCACCTTAAGTAGTGGATCGGCTTTGTCGCTTAATTTCATGCGGAGATAAAACTCATCATGCAGTTCATATTCACTCCAGCCGTTGCATATCGGATGTTTGGGGTCTATTGGCAATAGTCGCTGTTTGTCGACGTTGATGCCGGAGAATTTTGAAGTTGAACCATCTGCCCAAAAGCTGTTCATACTGTGCCCCATTTTCCAAATTGGCGCCCGTTGCCCAGTGGATTGCGGTATAACCAACTCCTCTCTCAAATAGCGACTCTTCCAGTGTTCTGTTTTTTTCGTTGAACATAATATCCGCAGCGGGGCTGGAGTAGAAAACAAGTGCATCCACATTTTTCAACAAGGTCGGATCGCTCGGTCATCCGTTGTGTACAGCGGCGCTAACACCTGGGTTTTGATTTAGGCATTTGGCCAGAAGGCTGCAACCATTTAAGTACATGTGCGTGCCGTACGGATGATCTAGCTTGTGTCCTATTAAGTGCACGTTAGTAATACTCTCAGCTTGGCCGCAGAGTCCAAATGACGAGGCAAACATGATGAGTGTTATGGCGTGTTTCATTTGATTTCGATCATTTTTCAGGACACTTACTTTGCAGCTGCTATCCTGGCCTTGAAACGAGCCCTAGCTTTGTTCAGGATAGCTGAGTATTTCGGATCGGAAACAACATTGGTAAATTGGGCTGGATCTTTGATCATATCATACAACTCTTCGCCTTTGCTCCCATAATTCATGTAGTGCCATTGCGCTGATCGTAGGCCCCCACCCGCCCGGTTATGAATGGACAGGGCTGTCTCACGAATCTTGGATTTTGGATTGCGCAGTATCGGTAGCAGGCTTTTGCCGTGTAGCCCTTTTGGACTTGGCAGTTCAAGAAGGTTAGTCCAAGTGGGATAAAGATCGACAAGTTCAACCAATGACGATGTCCTCCCAGATTTGATTCCCGGTGCGCTGATGATAAGCGGTACACGAACAACCTCCTCGTGCAGATTAGCTTTTTGCCAAAATCCATGTTCGCCTAGATGGTATCCGTGGTCGCTTGTAAAGATGATTGCTGTTGAATTAAGCAGATCAAGGCGTTCAAGTTCATCCAGTACCCTTCCAAGTTGCTCATCCATGAAGGATACTGAGCCGTAATATGCTTGCCACATTCTACGGCGGTTCTGCTCCATCTCATTAAGCCCCTTGCCATCGGCTCCGCGGCCTGCAAGTGGGATGTCGTCAAGGTCGCCGGGAATTAACGGTGGAATCTTCATTTTTTCCTCCGGGTACATGTCAAAATACTTTTTCGGTTGAACCATAGGAAAATGCGGTCTCACGAAGCCGACTCCCATGAAGAACGGCTTGCCTGCTTTTTTTCGCTCCTGCAGCAAATGAACTGCCTTTGTTGCCACCAAGTAGTCCGCCTGGTCCGAACCGTTTTCAGTGTCGGATTCAACTGTCGCCCACATGCGGTTTGGTCCCTTTGCATCGCGGCCTTTAAGTTCCCGAGTTACGATGCCCAAGTTTAGGAGTCGGTAAAGCCCAGGCGTGAACGTTTCGGTCGACCGAGTGTTGTAACGTTCAGTCCAACATTCGGCGACATCTTTGCCATTACTGCCATCAAGCTGTGCATGTGGCACGGGCATGTGGAAAATTTTGCCCACCCGAGCTGTATGAAACCCATGTTGCTGAAGATGCTCTCCGATTGTCGGTGCACTAGCCTTTGACTTGGGATAGATGCTCCTCATTATTGATGGCCGTGAAGGTGCACAAGTCAGGCCTTGGCAGTATGCGCGATCAAAAACAAGTCCGGACGCCGCCAGTTTGTCCAAGTTGGGCGTCCTGCATATGCTTCCACCATAAAATGACAGCACGCTGGCTTTCAGATCATCCGACATGATGAAGAGGATATTTTTGACCTCTGTAGGCGTTTCTTTATTTGAGTGGGCCGTTGGTGTAACGGTTAGTATTATAGCATAGATAAATTTTTCTAAGATATGGCTTCTATTCATCGGTATACGGCATCCAATTTAAAAATCAGACAACTTCGGTTTTAGCCCGGTTAATGGGTTTTAGATCAGTTAGCTACTTGGCAAATTGTAGGCGCGGTCAAAGCGCGAGGTCAAGGTGAGGGGGCAGGGCGAAGCTGTCTGCATACAAAATAAACACTCCTATGGCTATCGTTCAGTTCCATACCTTGACCCGGCATTCAAATCTCGATTAGAATTTCCCTTTAGTAATTAGATCTGAAACTTACAGCCTAGGCTAATACCTTCACAAATCTTAATAGAAAACCTCCTGCAAATAAAAAATGCAGTTCTGATATTGTTTAATATCAAAACAAATTCTTAAATCTCTTGTTTTGAAAAGACCTAACACAATTCGCTTTACCAAGGTAATCTTCACAATTGGACCAGCTACGATTGACGTGAACATCCTGCGTAAGATATTTCGCGCTGGAGTTGACGTATGCCGTATCAATATGGCTCATGCTTCGCATGAATGGACAAATAGAGCTGTTGCTGCTGTTCGAACTGCTTCCGAGGCGGAGTGCAGACAGGTTGCGCTATTGATGGATATTAAAGGTCCGGAGGTTCGCACCGGCTTCCTTGAGACTTCAATTGAGCTAAGAAAGGGTCAACAAATTGACTTAACACAATCTGCAGAGGCTATTCCAGCTGATTCTATTCTCGCTGTGGATATCAACTATCCGGCGTTGATCGATGAAGTCGACATCGGAGATGTGCTTCTGGTTGACAGCGGTTTAATGCGCTTCGAAGTGGACAAGATTTTCAAGGATCGCCTACGTTGCAAAGTGATAATTCCAGGTCAATTAGGTAGTCGTCGACACATTAATATTCCAGGTAAGAAAATCAACTTGCCCGCAATGACAGAGAAAGATGTCGAAGACACAAAAGTTGGTATCGAAGCAGGTGTCGATTTTTTTGCGCTATCATTCGTTCGCGAAGCAGGGGATGTTGAGGAGTTGAAGCAGTTTCTTTATGATAATGGATCTGAAGCCAAAGTGATTGCGAAAATTGAGGATCAAAGAGGTATCGACAACTTAAATGAGATTATTGCGGTTTCCGACGGGTTGATGGTTGCGCGAGGGGATTTGGGAATAGAGGTATCTTATGAAAAATTGCCTATTATTCAGATTCAGGCGGTTGATGCTGCAATAACTACAGGAATACCAGTGATCATGGCGACGCATTTGTTGGAATCAATGATTGAGTCCCCAATGCCGACACGGGCCGAGATTACTGATGTTTCGAACTCCGTTTTTGAGCGGGTTGACTCTGTTATGCTTTCTGGTGAAACCAGTGTAGGCAAACACCCTGTTGAATGCGTAAAGGTTTTAAACAAAATCATGCGCAACGTGGAACGGTATGCTGATCGGGGTGGTTTTAATCAGGCACTGCAGTTGGCTACCACCCGGGAAAAGTTGATGAAAGCAGCCGTTCTTATGGCTCGAGAACTTGGCGGAGTGGGGATAGTAGTATACTCCTCGAACGGTTTGCATGTTAAAACTTTATCATCTCTTCGACCGCACGGATGCCCAATATANGTTTTTACTGAGAACGAGAAGATCATATTTGAATCCAAACTCCTTTGGGGCGTGATGGCGTTCTTGNTNAAATTCAGGGATGCTCAGGAATCGACGATTTCTGATTCTATTCACCGGTTGCGGTNAGATGGATTAGTAAATAATGGTGATCAATTGGTCATAATCCCTAACCTTCTGTTTGGGGAAGTTAATATGATTCAAATTCGAGACGTTTAACCTTGTTGAATTTTGAAGGGNACTTGAGTTCTAAAGCTTTATGAATAGATTGCATAATGCTTTGCCCAAAAAACAGAGCCAAGACGTTCGAGCTGTAAAATGATTGAAAATAAGAAAAAACACTTTTGCCAATAGAAGCGAGAAATTTAGTTGGGCTTTTTTTGGGCATACCGTTCATATGGATAGGGTGTGATCATTTCTTTAGACCAGAAATTTTTGATCCCATTGTTCCGGATTATTTGGGGTTCCCACGTTTCTGGACAATAGCTAGCGGAATCGTTGAAATTCTTCTTGGGATAGGGATTATGCTGCCTCACAGCCGGCGATTGGCAGCTATCTTTTTGGTGGTTTTTCTAGTGCTTGTTTATTTAGCTAATTTAAACATGTGGTTAAATGACATCCCATTTAATGGCACTTTGCTTAGTAAAAATGGTCATATTATCAGACTCTTGGTTCAATTAGTGTTAATCTACATTAGCCTTTGGCTTGCTCGTTTAATTGGAACAAATATTGATTCACAACAAGAAACAGAAGCGAAATAAAGCCAATATCAAAATCGGTGTTTACTTTAAACACGTATGCTTGAGCATACGCCATTTATTCTATCAAAGTTAGCAACAGCTAGTTGTGTTCCATAAATCGTTTGCCGAGTAACCGGCCGATCTCAACGACTCCAGCTGTGTCGAGGACAAGATTCTTTTTTTGCGGCGGCAGATCGAACGCCTTAATGTGAATGAGGTTCGGATCATCGGCAGCAATCTTCTCCATGTCTACTACAACATCGATTCGATTAACATCCTTTGCATCCGTCGGTTGCTGCTGGCTGACATACCATTTAAGTCTGGGTTGATTGAGATCGATACGGCTTTGGGAGACGATGGATTGTAATCGTTTAGCAGCATTTTTTCGATAGGGATAAAATGACATATCGTTCTCGCTAAGGTGATAGAAGATGCCGGTTAATTGTACGGCATGCCCCTTGGTCTTCAGTTCGCTTAATGCTTTGCGAACAAACCTAATGAACTGAGGATAGATATGGCGTGACTTGGCCATGCTGCCTTCTGGCGTCCAGTCGATGATCTGAGATCCGCTGTGGGTGAATTTGGCGATGGTAATATTCGACAAGCGCCTGGCCAAAAGGGTTTGGGAAAAGCTCAACTCTGGTCCAAATGTATCGTAGTAGTCTACTAGGCCAAGTGGTTCCCAAGTTTCGGATTTCAGATAGCCACCACCTAGGCTATACTTGTACGCAATGTTGGGGTTGTCTTTCAGGAGATTACTCATACCCAGCCTGGTCGCATTTTGTACAAAGGCTCGTTCTCCTTCCATGTTTCGATGCCCCGCGAGAATGAATAAGTTCAACTTTGCATTCTTTTTGTAAGGCCATCCTCTTAAAGACCGTACTGTTGTGTGCTCTCGTCCAATGGATCTCAAATATGCATCAGCATAGTTCGCACCATGCTGTAATTGTCCAAGTGTACCATAGTGGTAATGTAGTCCAACCGGCTCACCGATCTCCACGCCAATGTGCGATGTTGCTACGTACATAGCCAATGGGTCGTTACTTGTAACCGTGCGTTGCCCTTGGCTGATGGCGTACATTCTTGGTCGTAAATCCATTCCCCATATTGTTTTGGTGCATAGTTCGCCGATGTAAAATTTCAACTTGGGTGCGTCGAGATCGCGTCGCCAACTTTCTAGAAAGTTTTTTAGATTCTTACCGTAATTCTTCATGTAGCTTTCTTCGAACATATCGTTTTCGCCTTGATGCCACATAAAACCCTCAAGTTGATAATGGATGCCTTGCCGATCCAGGTCGGCTAGCGAATTGCGAATCAACTTCAATGCTAATGGATACATTTTAAATCCAATCGGCTGATCTGGATTCCAGTCGCCGCCAAGGTGCGTTCCACCTGCAGCGCATTTAATGATTGCTATCGGTGAATCGATGAAATGCGTGACTTTTCTTGCAAAACTCAACTCCGGACCCACGATGTTATTAATGGGCTGCAATGTTATCCAACCGTTGCTTTTGGCTTTGTTTTCGCGTCCGATTAAATAGGAAAATCTAACATTATTTTGAGGCTCTTCGACTCCTTTAAACGGAGGAAAGTCTTTGATATTTTTAACTTGTGAATCAGATCCGACCATGTTGGATTGTCCTGCAAAAATAAAAACTCGAACTGTAGACTGATCTTCTGCTTGGATAGCTAAAATCCTATACGCTAATAAAAAAACAAAAATAATTAAAAACTGTTTCATGAAAAAAAATTCTTAAGATTAAAGCACAAATAAGCAAGCTCTAGAAAGGTAACCGCTATATTCAAGCATAGTTCTAGTTTTATGGAAATGCTCACAAAGAGCCAAACAAGTTGTGCAGAAGATAGTTGAAAGCCAAAAATGCCGGGAGCTAAACCATCGATCGATACGTTGTAATTGCTTATAGGCAGCAGTTTTTTTAGCAACTAGCTGTTTTGCTTGAAGGCAAATTCCTCCTCAGGCGAAAGAACCAAACGATGCCTACCGTATGCCGCAAAATAAACTATTCCAACAAGAAACCAGACCGTCATCCCAACTACTCCGTAGAGGTTCTCTTCAATCAAAAACAAAAAATATAGTGTTGCGACCGATATGGTGAGTGCGATAACTGCTCCAGGTATTCCCAATGGACTTCTGTATGGCCTTTCAATATTGGGATGCTTTACTCGGAGTATAATGAATGCCAGACATTGCATGGCGTATGCAATGACTGCCCCAAACACTGCCATGGAAAGAATCGTCTTGCCGAATGCTGCATCCGGCCCACCTGAAAAAAACATGGCCAATAAAATCAAAAATCCAACAACTCCCCCAGATAATAGCGCTACGTGGGGTGTCTTTCTTTTTTCACCGGTGACAGAAAGCCATTTGGGGAAGTAACCGGCCCGAGAAAGTGAATAGATGTTTCTTCCATAGGCAAAAATTATCGTGTGAAAACTTGCAATTAATCCAGCGACAGCCAGTAGGCCAAGGAACTTGGTTGCAGGGCCTTCACCAAATACAACCTTATATCCCTCCAGTAACGGGTCTTCAGTTTCCCCTCCAAAATACTTTGCTCCTCCGCCTATTCCAACATTAAGGAAAACCACCCCCAAACCTGTGACAATCAAAGTCACTAGTCCTAATATAATCCCCTTGGGCATGTCTTTTTTAACGTCTGTCGCTTCTTCTGCAGCAAGCGGGAGTTGTTCGATAGCCAGATACAGCCACATGGCATAAGGTAGTGCAAGTGCGACTCCGTTAAACCCAAAAGGCAGCCACTTAGAATTACCAGGATCCGGTTCGATGTTCATGGTCAGGTCGAAATCAAATTTCCCTGAGAATATTACTCCGCAGTAAAAGACAATCAGAATAGCTAAAGCCAATAGGGTTATTATAACAGTAAACCGGAAAGTTGCTTCAACTCCCCATATGTTGATACCTATGAAAATTATATACATAACAGCCCACCAAACAGGTCGAAACGAATCGGGCGTTTCAAAAATGTCCGTTAGGAAAGCTCCCATGAAGTAAACAACTACTGCAGTAGTAACAACGTATTCCATGTTTTCTGCCAGTCCGGTAAGGAATCCGCCCCACACCCCCATGGCCGTTCTGCCAAAGGAGTAGGCTCCGCCTGTGTGTGGCAGTGCTGGAGACATTTCTGCGATCGAATAGCAAAGGCCAAGGTACATCACTGTAACAATAAACATGGCTAATAGGTATCCCCCAAAACCGGAATATTGGATTCCGAGATTCCATCCAGAAAAATCTCCCGAAATTACTGCGCCAACCCCTAGTGCCCAGAGTGACCATACCCCTGCGTATTTCTTCAACCCTCTCTTGGAAAAATATTCGTTTTCTACTTTTTGATATGTAACAAAACTTTTTTCTGGATCACTCATATATACAATTAAGGAACGAAAAAATATGACTGGTAAATATGGTTGTCAATGAATGATAAAGATACAATGATATCATCTTTTTAAAATTCATGCTATTACTTGAAATAGCAAATAGGCGCTTTCTAGAAGGGTTTGCATTTTTAAATATTGGATAATGAAAATGATACTGCCAAAATTCACCGCCTTACCGTATGAATTTGAGGTAAGGACTTTATAGGTTTTGCATTTAAGAGATAAAATACTACTTCATTTAAAATGAACATCCTTATTACTGGCGCAAGTAAAGGAATAGGCCTTGCCACAGCAAGAATGTTAGCTGATCAGGGCCATCAGATTGTCGGGCTTGCTCGTACCAAGCCGAATGATTTCCCTGGTACTTTTCACACAATTGATCTGGGTGACGATACTGCTCGTGGGAAGCTTTTCCATGAATTAGCCACAAAGTATAAATTTGACGGACTCCTCAACAATGTGGGCCTTGTTAATCCCGCGCCAATAGAGGATATTACCTTGGATAGTTTTGACGCTTGTATCGACATCAACCTCCGTTGTTCACTTCAGGCAACACAATCCGTTCTCCCTAACATGAAGAATCAAGGATGTGGTCGCATTGTTTTTACCTCTAGTATGGTTGTGGCTGGAGTTCCCTTCCGGACCAGTTATGCCGCATCTAAGAGTGGTATGGTCAGCTTTACGCGAAGTTGGGCCCTGGAACTGGCCACTTATGGAATCACTGTCAATTCCGTTGCCCCTGGCCCAGTTGAGACAGAGCTCTTCAACACGAACAACCCTCCTGGAAGCGAAAGTCGAGCTCGTTACATTGAGGGTATCCCCATGAAGCGCATTGGTTTGCCTGAGGAAATTGCCGCTGCGAATTGCTACTTTCTTGTTGGCCAATCCGGTTTCACCACCGGCCAAACTCTTTTTGTGGATGGAGGCTATATGACTGGCAAGTCAGCTCTTTGACAAATGCAAGATTTATCTATTTATCATGGCAATCTTGAATTACCTAAGCTTCCTTTTAGATCGTAGCGGGCTCCTTCTTTAGTGCTTCGCACATAAATCTGTCCATTGCTATAAGCGGCATGAGTCCAACATTTTCCTTCTATGGCTTTAAAGCGGCCAATTTCTTTGTAATCTTCTGGCGTCGCTTTGGAGATCACTACTTTGCCTGTGTCGGTGGTGGCTATTAGTTTTCTATCGACGAGAATAACACCTCCAGGGCCAAATCCTGATTTCGACCATTTTATTTCGCCGGTTGCCAACTCAACGCATTTGAGTGGACCGTTGCCGTATTCTTTAAACTGAAACATTCCATAAAGGTGTCCATCTACACAGACTGGGGTGCTCCAATGGTTCATCAGTTTATTAGGCTTTCGCCATAGTTGAGTGGTGGAATATACTCCGTCTTTTTTGCTAACTCGAAAAGCCGCTGCCCCGACTCCATAACCTGCGGAGCAATAAACAATGTTGCCTTCAACGATTGGTGAGGCAGCAGTAGAAACCTTGAACGGATGCGTTGCGCGCCAGAGTACCTTGCCATTTCTAATGTTGCAGGAAACCAAGCCTTTTTGTGTGAAAAAAACAACCTGTCGTTCACCTAGAATATCTACCACTATCGGGCTTGTATGAGTCATTTGATCGCTTTCTTCACTCCATACAGTAGCCCCAGATTGCTTGTTGATTGCCAGCAATGACTGTTTTTCTCCTCCTCCGCAAACGAAAATCAGACCATTGTCAATGATAGGAGCAGCTGCGTTCTGCCAGCGAATCAATTTAGCTTCGTGCTTTTTTACAAGATTGACGATCCAAAGGTTATTACCCGTTTTGGCATCGAGGCAGTGTAATGTAAGGCGTCCGTCCAGTATGTAAACATGCTCACCATCACTTGCGGGTGTAGTGCGGGGGCCATCGCCACCTTTGTTCTCTGTTGCACCGCTGTTTCCGCCTCCGTCGTATTTGGCGATGTTTAATACTTTGCTCCATAATTTTTTGCCAGTGTTGACATCAAGCGCGAGACACACTTCGCGGTTTACATCGTCGATTTTTTCCATAACGATCGTAAATGATCGCCCGTTGGCTATGGCAAATGAAGAAAATCCAAGCCGAGTGGGAACTTTCCATACCGCATTGATTTCACCATTTGGCCAAGCGGAGATTTTCAGTTTTTCTGAGGATGATCCATCAAAATTTGGCCCACGATACTGAGTCCAATCAGCTGCCTTTGCACTTAATATGCTAGCCATAAATGTGACTGCATAAAAAAATGGTTTTAAACTGATTGTCGTTCGGGAATGTATTTTTATACAAGACATTTAAAGTCAAGCCAATCTAAATAAGGTGCAAAATTACGCAAGGCTTTTATCGGTTTTTGGATTCTAAATATACTGCTTTCTACATGTTCACATCTCGGAAGGCCCCGAGTAGTTTAGTTTGCCGCCGTTCTTTTCTTAAAAGATTTTCATCACCTCTTCATTCGGTTGTATGATAAAGGTATCAAACATTTTATAGAACTTGTTTAGGGATAAACCCATATGCTTTTCAAAAGCAGCGGATTTTCCTATGCGGGGGATATCAAAATACCAGTTCTTCAGAACGGTAACTTCGGCTATACCGTGAACGTGAATCAGATAGGCTGTTGCCCAGGCACCCAGCATATAGTATACTTGTGCAGCCTTTCCCGCTTCCCAATACGTTTCGTTATCTAAACGCCAGGTTTTATCACCTAATATAAATTCGTTTATACCCGGACTTCCAATATTGCCTCCCGTTTTTCTCAGTTCTAGCATGTAACTTTTGAAGTCTATTAAATTTAGGTTCCCCATAAACTTTGCAGAACTATAGGTTGCCATTCCTTCTGCCATCCACGAGTTCAAATTTTGGTCGGAAGTCCGTTTCTGGTAAGAATCGCAATGCGCAATCTGAAAAACATGGTGATATTCATGTAGTGCTCCCCACGTGTTTTCGACAGGATCATTCTCTCGCCCGATGGCATTTGTGGTTACATCCTCGTATACTCTTTGAGGGGGATCACTCCAGGTTAAACCTCCTTCCGCTTTGCCAGCTAAAACAGCGTCTATTTCTGCAACAATATTAGGCTCATTTAAAAATTCATTTATTTGTTCTTCGGCTTTAGTCAGCGAACTCCGGTTGACTCTGCTTTCAGCTCTTTTTAAATAGATTTTTCTGATACTTTGTTCGTTTCCTGGACCTAGCAAATAAATGTAATAAGGGCCGTAGTTTCCGAAATAATTGATCGCGTACTTTAGGCCTCTTTGATAATTTTTAATAAGCGATCCGTTTTCATTTAGTCCATCTGCGACAAATAATACAGGCTTGATGTCAGTTTCTTGAGTGAGGTCTTGCCCTTTGTTTGCAATTGTATTGGCAAGTGGAGGCGGGTAGCCAATCGGCGAGCACCCTACTAGTACCACAGATGCGATTGTTGTTAGTAGGAGGTGTTTCATTTTAATTATTATTCCTCCAATGTGTATTTCTTTGAATCCTTTGAATTGAATTAGCTACTCTTCTTTCAAATCCTTTTCGTATTTCTTTACCATAATTCTCTAGATTTTTTTGTGTTCCTCGTCTTTCTTATCATCGTCCCATCGTCTTAAAATTTCTTCTTTAGACTTAAGTAGCTCACTTTCTTTTAATTCACCTCCACACCATGAGCATTGAGGTAAAATTGAAGCCATTAGAACCTTATCGCAATGTGGGCATTTTTTCATTTTCCTTCAGCTTTCAATTCTTCACCCGTCTTGCCGCCATTTTGTTTTAAAATTTTAATCACATTCGTATGTCCATCTAGTTTGGCTAAGTCTATTGGAGTAAGCCCATTTATTTCAGTAGCATTGATATCTAGATTTTTAGTAACCAGAAAGGCTACTATATCTTCATGCCCTGAAAATGAAGCTGCGTGAAGGCAGGTTGCTCCCAAACGCTCATTTTTTGCATTAAGATCCGCGCCTTTAATTACTAATAATTTAACTATTTCTAAGTGTCCATTCATTGAGGATGAGTGAAGAGGTGTGTCGCCATCTTTGTCTTTTGGATTAACATTTGCGTTATTGTTTATAAGCAATTTGGCAATCTCAATTGAACCAGTTTTAGCGGCATGTGTAAGGGGAGTGCCTCCACAACCGATACATTTTGACTCAATATTAGCCCCTCTAGTCAACTGCTCTTTAACAGTATCTAAATCATCAGATTCTGCAGCGCTTAAAAGCAGTTCGTTAGAAGGCTTGTTGCACCCCACCAAAAATACGACTGCGATTGTTGTGAGTAGGAGGTGTTTCATTTCCTTTCAGCTTTTAATTCTTTACCAGTCTTGCCTCCCTGATTGCGGAGGAGTGTAGCGAATTCGGATTCACCACCATCGACATCCAGTGGTGTTCATAACCATCCCACGCATTTATATCCGCTCCGTTTACGATAAGTAGCTTAGCGACTTCCGCATGACCAAAAATAGCAGCCTCATGCAAAGGGGTCCACCCATGTTGAACCTTCTCATTTACATCCGCACCAGCATCCAGAAACAACTTTACCGCATCAATGTCTCCTACAGACACAGCGCCAATAAATGTTCCATATTTGCCACCATGTTTGCGGAGGAAGTCGGCAGTTTCTTTGTTGGCGGCCATATCTAGAGGTGTTTCGCCACCCTTATTCTTTGCATTCACATCTGCACTGTTAGTGATTAGAAGCACAACGATTTCATTGCTGCCATGGTGAGCCGCATAATGCAAAGAGCTATTGCCAAACTTATCCGCTCTTCCCAAATCCGCACCGTTGGCAGCGAGTAGTGCGGCAACTTCCGTGTGACCATTTAAAGCAGCCAAAAGTAAAGGCGGCACAGCAGCAGCACCACTCTTCGTATTCACATCGACACCTTTATCCAATTGAGCTTGCACACCAGCAGAATCGCCTTTTGCTGCAGCATCGTGAATCTCATCAGCAAAGGTGGTTCCCACAACCAGCACGGCTGCGATTGTTGTGATTAGTAGATGTTTCATTTGCCTTCAGCTTTCAATTCTTCACCCGTCTTGCCGCCGTGTTTGCGGAGGAGGTTAGCGATTTCCTTTTTTTCGTATTTAATAGCGTAGTCTAAGGGAGTATATAACCTCGGTTGTCTATGCTTTAGACTGCCAACGCTATCGATTGGAATCATCCCGAAATCCTCCAAACGGCCACTACTTTCTAAGTTTATGGAAGCTCCACTGGACACAAGAAGTACGACAATCTCTTTATGCCCTTTAAAAACCGCTTCATGCAAAAGTGTATCACTTAAAGGTAAACCTGACATTCTAGTATTAATATCTAATCGAAGATTTATGAAATGTTTTACAGCCTGAACATCGCCAGCTTCAACAGCAGCCTGTAGTCCCAATGTGTCTGATACAACAACTTGACCAGATGCACCTTGCATAGAATTAACGATTAAAGCATTAGTAGTTATGAAGTAATTATTGAGAGCTATTTGAGGGTTTCCATTTGTTGCCCCCTTGCTCTTTAGTAGGTTTGAGATTTCACCCGCACCTTGCTTAAATCTGCCGCCCCAACCTCCAATTACATCCAAAGGAGTTTGCCCGTTATTATTAGTAGAATTAACGTTCGCATTTTGAGAAATGAGATATTCTACAATTTCAAAATCATTAACTTGAGCGGCCCAGTGCAAAGGAGTCATTCCACTTGCTGATTTTTTATTGATCTCAGCTCCAGCTTCTATTCCCCTCTGAACAGATTCTAAGTCTGCGGAGCGGATGGCATCTTCAATTCTAATAGTCGACTCCCCACACCCCAACAGCACCACGGCTGCGATTGTTGTGAGTAGGAGGTGTTTCATTTGCTTGCTCTTCCTCCGTGACGCATTAAAAGCTGAACTACTTTTTGGTACTCTTGTCGCTTTTTGTTAGAAGAACTTGAAAAACCGGGAGGAGCA
>PBKH01000049.1 GCA_002721375.1 Verrucomicrobiales bacterium | reverse complement strand
AGTATGCGGCTTAGAAAAATTAAAGTAGTCAGCATCTACTGAATTCCCATCTTGAAAGCCAAGTGAATAAACATTATGGTTTCCATTATCATTTCTNTCACTTANCGGTGAACTCTCATTCCAATTCAAACTGTTATAGCCATTCCTAAAACCAACACCAAATAACTCCACTGGGCTGTCCGTATCATCCACACCATTATACTTGCTATAATCATCNNCAGTTCCATCGTAGGGAAACTGNTGATCCAACGCCACAGTTGCGCTCATTTTCACTGACTTTATTTTGTATTGTGTATAATGAAGCCCTAAAGGGATTTTAGATGACGTATCAAAACCAATGATCATTTGCCCATATCTTTGCGCCACGCGATCATCACCTTCGCCAGAAACAAAACCAAAAACAGGTGCTAAATTTCTCTTACCAGGTGTTGAATTGCGAGGATATGTCCAGCGGTCATCACTAGGTTCATTGAAATTGGCAGTGTAATCTTTATTTAACTCATATGACGCAGTTGATTGCCTATCAACACGAGCAGACACTAAACTCATATGTGGGCCAGACGCTGAAAATTCGATTAAATATTCGTTGGCGCTGGCGCCATCTAAATCAAACTCAAATTTCGAAATTGCATCGTAACCATATCTTGTCTTTCTCTTGGCCACTTCACTATAGGTTCCCTTGTATTTATCTTCTCCAATATTTAGGGTGACACTATCTTGATTAACAGGAGAGCCAGTGGTTCTAATTTGCAATACCACGTCTATAATGGAATTCAGTCTGGCATCTGATATCTCAAAAGCACTAATTCCGCCGGGATTATATATGTTTTTTGTCGAGGTAATCATTGCTCCGGCTACTTTTTGCCTCAATATTGCTCCTTCTTCAAAAGTAACCTCGATGCTACCCTCCATATCTGGCTCATTCCAACCATCAACCGCATCGGTAAAATTAATCCAGCCATCATGAGACCAACCTGGCTCATTAAATTCCTGATACTGAATTATCACTTCCTTAAGTTCATAATCCAATCGGGCGGCAACAAAACTCATATGTGGACCAGATGCTTGAAATTCTATTTGAAAGTCTCCATCTACAATAGAATAACCATCTAAATTAAAATCAATTAAACTTATTACACCTTTAGAACCATCAATCAGTTCAGTTCTCATACCAACTATTTCAGTATCTCCAGACACAAGCTTAAAACTTTCATAATCAGCAGGGGAACCAACTGTCCAAATTTGAAAAATTAATTTATCTAGTTTACCAATAAAACTATCTTTTAATTCAAATTTGCTGACGCTGCCTGGATTGTATATGTTTTTTGTTGATGTAACCATTGCCCCAGGTGTTGTTTGATATAGAAATACACCAGTTTTACTCCCAGTCGCATCAGCCTCATTACCTGGCTCTCCGAATGCGGCAGTAAAATCTTTCCACTCGGCATATTCACTATCTGATGAAAGTACATCTTTGAACTCATAAACTAATTCCTGCACATATCTGATATCTAATCTTGCTGCAGCAAGGCTTAAGTGTGGCCCTGCAGCTACGAATTCAATTGAATATGGCACATCAGCTAGAGCAATTTGCGAAAGCTCACTTGTATTAAAAGTCACATTGCTAATGGTGCTTCCATCCCTTGAAACAATTTCCTCTCGAACGCCTTTAAACCCATTATCACCGATCTTTAATACGAAACTATCGTAGTCAGCTGGGGATCCCTTTGTCCATATCTGGAAATTAACTTCCATTAAAACGCCATTAAACTTATCGTTAAGAGCGAAATTACTAACACCACCAGGATTATATATATTTCCTGTTGACGTAACCATTGCCCCGGGTGTTGTTTGAGTGATTGTTGCTCCTGATTTGCTTCCATCAACATCTGGATCATTTCCGGGATCCCCAAACCCAACCGTGAATATCTCCCATTCAGCAAATTCAGAATTTATGGCATCAAATTTCTCAAAAGCTAATGGTTTTTGCTGCTCATAATTAATATCGACCCTGGCTGCGGCTAAACTCATGTGGGGACCTGATGCAGCGAATTCAATAGAGTATGAAATATTTTCAAGAGCAGCTTCAGATGTGTTAAAAGTCACATTGCTTATGGTGCTGCCATCCCTTGAGACTATTTCTTCTCGCGCTCCTTTAAATTCTTTATCGCCGGACTTTAAGATGAAGCTTTCATAGTTTGCAGGGGAACCCTTTGTCCATATCTGAAAATTAATTTCTTTTAGCTTTCCGTTAAGGGTATCAGTAAGATTGAATTTACTAACTCCACCTGGATTGTAAATACTTCCAGAACCTGTTGCCACAGCACCTGGTGTTGCTTGGATGATTATCGCTCCGGATTTACTGCCAGCTACATCGGCACCATTACCAGGTTCCCCAAACCCAACCGTGAATGTCTCCCATTCGGCAAACTCAGAATTGGTAGTATTAAATTTTTTGAAAGCTAATGGCTTTGCTGCAACTTCCTGAAGAATATCCAACCTTAACGAGACCAAACTCATGTGTGCACCGCTTGCACTAAAATTTATACTATAATCAGCGTTATTCAGAACATTTGACCCGATATCAAAATCAATAAGGCTGACCACTCCATTATCACCACTTGAAACTTCCGACCTTACCCCATTCAAAGATAAGTCACCTGATTTTAAGGTGAAACTATCATAATTCGCTGGAACTCCCACAGTCTTAATCTGTAATACTAGTTTTTTAAGTGTTCCTTCAAGTTTATCTGTTATTACAAACTTACTGGCACCAGAAGGATGATAGATATTCCCGGAAGATGTAGCCATAGCACCCGGAGTTAGCTGCTTTAGAATTATATCAGATTTACTTCCATCAACATCTGGAGTATTTCCGACTTCACCAGCCTCAGTAAATGTCACCCACTGCGCAAACTCTCCCCCATCTATCGCTGTATCCTTAAACTCTTGAGCCGCACCCCCAAAATAGCCCAACGAAAATATCAACCCTAAAACAGATGACTTGTAAGTGCTTAGAAACCTCTTCAGATCATCCGTTAACAGTATAAGCCTTCCCTTTTTATCCATTGTTAACCGCGGTAGCCGGGATATAAATCTCTTGGTCTTGCGTACTACAATTGGCTCAGGACTTATTTCTTTTATTTTCAATGTATGTTCCATTTTTTAAAAATTCATTGTCGCCCCCCCATACAGGGAGGCGACCGACTAAGCTAAGCTACTTAATGACCCACCTTGGACATTTAGCTATTTGCACATGTTAATATTGAGACTCACTCTCAAATTAGGTGTAAATAAAAATCAAAAATATAGATTTTAACCCAGCTCAATCATTGGGTGCTGACAATGAGTAACTTGAGCCTTAACTCAAGTCGCTAAAGATANTGAGATGCATTCTCATTTAAGTCAAGACTGTTTTTATATTTTTTGTGACCGGGATAATCAAAATTCACATTTTAATAANTTCTAACATTAAAATGTTCTATCTCTATTCAATCTNCTGGGTCTTTCGTAAACAAAGACTACCTAATTATTTNATCAATGGTCGTGCGGTGAGATTTGCTCCCCTCTCTGGGCTCCATTTTTTATTAANAAATCAGCCACTGCCTTTTTACCTTCAATATTGGTATAAGTAACCCCCTTCCCCTTCCATAGAGAACAATCCAATGGAGTCCAGTGTTCATGATCTAGCGGATTCAAGGATGCGCCGTTATTAATCAACAATACTGCAATTTTGACTTTACCTGCCAGTGCAGCAAAATGCAGTGGAGTTTGCTTGCCGTGATTGACTTGATCCGGATTTGCCCCCTTCTTTAACAAAAACGCAACCAAATCGACACCACCTTTAATCACTGCTAGATGAAGTGCTGTGTTTCCAAATTGGTTTTTCTCATCTATAGAAAAGCCATCTTTCAAGCTTTGTTCAACGGTATGCCTATCCCCTTTTTCGATAGCTGAATGCAACAACGATTCCGGGACTATTCTATTTTCAAAATCGAATTCATTTTCCCAAAAACTCGTAAGGGAATCAGACTGGCTTTTCTCATTGACTACAGGATTCGCTGAACGACAGCCGATCGTTAAGGCCAGTAATGCCAATGCTAAAATTCTAAGCGAAAAGGCAGNCATCAGCGTAAACTGTCCATGAGATATCGATGATAAATCGGCCATCGGTTGGACAATTGGCCACGATTTACAATATGCAGCAAGTCAAAAAGGATCACCCGTTTCTGGGTGATCCTTCAATGATGAAGTTAAGGCTGATGTACGGCCCGTGCCTAGGTAACCGTAAGCCGCCAGGAGGAACTAACTCATCAAAACTTAGATTCTACTCCGAATAGGAGCTGCTGCGGCATTCCTGGACGAAGTCCCTGTGGCAAACGACCCACCTCGTACTCTTCGTCGAACACATTGCGAGCAGTGGCAAACAAGTTAGTATTATCTGTTGCGGCATAACGAACTGAAAAATCAGCAACAAAATAACTTGGAATTTCACCATAACGTGGGTCGTAACTCCCGCCGGCATTAAAAGGACCTCCTCCATTCAGTCCGGCAGCATACGAGTCGTCCACATAGCTACCATCCAATGCAAAGTTGAATTTTCCGATCCCCAATCCCACACCAGCATGAAGCATTAGTTCAGGAACATAAGGAACTGAATTTCCAGATTTTGCACCACTGAATATGCTCTCTCCGTCTGCAGAACTGGCGCCACTTTCAAACTCAGCCTCTGTCCAAGTTAGACCTAATGTTACAGGGAGGCTATATGCTGCATCGTTGGCAGCACCGAAGTCATAACCTACCTGCAATTCTAGTCCAAGTGCGGAAATCTCTCCGTCATTGTCACCATCATCGATTACAACTTTTTCCCCACCTTCAAACTCCTCAAAACCAGTACCCAGATTATCAGGCACTATGAAATCTTGCAGATCGGAGTAGAACAATGCACCAGTGGCAACAAATGCTTCATTTTGATGACGAAAACCTAACTCGTAGCTCGTCGACCGCTCTTCATCAAGCGATTCACCACTTCGAATATAAGATCGTGGACCTGGCAACGAAGATCCGACATATACACCACCAAATAGGTTTAAACCTTCATTTAAGTCATAAGATAGACCGACCCCTCCTGTTACTGTGTCCAGATCNCCTGAACCAGCCGCAGCAGAATCTGGAGCAGTTCTGGTATTTTGATCATACCCATAATCCATGCTTTCATAACGAATGCCCGGTATAATTGCCAATTGCTCGTTAAGGGCTATCCGATCCTCTAAATACAGTGACCATGCATCAGTATCTTGATGTCGATCGCCTGCTTTACTACTAGGCGCCTGAGGCCCATCTGTAGACCAACCACCACGTTCATCTTGATCATAATACTGATACCACTGTAAACGATCGATATCATCGTTGTGGTAGCGAACACCAAGTTGAATCTGATTTTCCAATCCCCCGAGATCTAAATCATAGTTTAAGATTGATTCAATACCCTGTGCAGAGTAATCGCGATTATTTGCCTTAATTCTTATTTCGCCAGGAGCAAGGCCCCAAACAATGTTACGCCAAGCCGGTTCGTCCCATTCCTTGTAAACACTCTTGCCATTAACCTTGTCCAACTTGAACCAATTGCGATGGAATTTTGTAAAATAAGCTGTGGTTTTTAGCGTAGCATTTCCATTTAGATCAACAAAATGGCGAAGATATCCACGAGACGCATAGGTATTAATCTCATCATTGCGAGTTGCGGCATACCTCATATACGGATTTGCATTAAAGTCATCCTCATATAGGCCAAGATATGTCTCATTAGCGTCGAAGTCAGTACTACCAAGCTTTAGTTCAAAGGATTGATAATTGGATGTATTAGGCTCCCATGACAATTTAACCATCGGCTCACTGCGGGTGAAACCTGTTTCTCCATGTGCGCCTTGGAGCTCCTTAAACCCATCAGTATTTTTATAGTAGCCCTCAACCAGGTAACCTATCTTACCAGAATCAGTTTCTTTTTTACCACCATGGTAAATGTGGGTAACCATTTCATCAAACTCCCCATAGTAAATCTTGGAGTAAGTCGTAACCTCCTCTGGAATCGGAGTTGAGAGGTAATTTATAGCACCACCCGTGGTATGCGGACCATACTTCACCTGACTGGACCCCTTGACGACCTCAAGACCACTCATCCTTTCCAAATTTGGGCTATAATAGGCTGACGGAGCCGAGAAAGGCGCAGGAGCAGCAAGAATACCGTCTTCCATTATGGTCACCTTGGAACTACGACCCATGTCTATTCCCCTTAAACTAATATTAGGGAAGTTGCCATAACCATCCTCTGGACGCACATAGACACCCGGAACACGACGGAGCGCAGAGTTGATATCACTAATTGAGTGAACACGAAGATCGTCAATATCCAGATAGGTAGCTGATCCAGTAATCCGGTTAACGCCCTCCTTGGATCCCACGATTGCGCCACTAACTAGTACAGGATCCAATTCTGTAGCATCTTGTGCCGTTGCTGCTGTAGCACCTAATGAACATATCCCAGCTACGATAGCTGAAACCGACTTGCTGCTATTGAGTTTCTTTCTCATGAAAAAGTTAATAAAAAAGCCAAATTTTTTAATGGCAGGAGGAAAATAGGATTCATTCTCATTAACGTCAATCGTTTTTTGTTATTTTTTAAAGTTAATTAAGTAGTTTTTCGCAAATATGCGATTAAGTCTGCCATGTTCTGTTGAGTCAAACCCGATTCCAAACCATTCGGCATGAGTGACTTATCTAAACTATATATCGACTTAATTTGTTTTCGGTTGATCGATTGATCCCCTATCCCTGGTACTTTTATCTGTAAACTATCACCCGATTCCGAACCAATAATGCCCGCCAAAGCCCGTCCATCTTTAAATTCTGCTATGTATGCGATATAGCTAGGATCTACTTGGCGTGATGGATCAATAATCGAAACAAGCAAACTTTCTCCCGATCGATCCGTGATAGATCGCAGATCTGGACCAAGTTGCTTGTCTGGCGCATGGCATTCCGCACAAAGCATTGTATATAGCGCTAGACCCTCTTCACTATCACCCTTCAACTTAAGTGCAGGCAAATACTTCGCATATGCTTCAGCACGATCAGGAGAAACAACGGTATCAAAAATGCGTTTAGCCCTTTCCTCTATTATCTTTTTGCCACTCTTCAGTAATCGGTCCCTATGGACCGGTGAAAAGCTGTTTGATGAAATACGCTTAGACTCCAGCGCATCTAGCAGTTCATCTTGCCAAGCCGGACGGCCAATCAACATATCCAGCGCTTTGCTTCGCTCTTTGGGTTGCAAACTTGGCCAAGCACTTAGCAACATCTTGGCTGACTCAAGCTTAGGTATGTTCCCTGCAGCAGCAATCGCAACGAAACGTANAGCTTGATTTTCCTTTGGCTGAATCAACTCAGCAAGGANAGACACCACTCCATCGTGCAATGCTCCTCCGCGACCGAGTACTTCTATCGCCTGAGTCCTTAGCGGTAAACTTGCATCCTTGTCGATTGCAACTTGCCGAGCATTTTTTAAAATGGCTTTTAGCCTGTCTGTCTGTTTAGTTAAGCCAACTTCGTCCAATCTAGACAAATTCACTCCGGATTGACCTAACACACCCATTAAAAGTTTGGCTAAATGAAAAGTGTCGTCCAGGTCGCCCTTTGCCCAAACGGAATCCAACTTTTTACTTAGTGCAGCTTGATTTGTTTTAATGCCCATTCTCATTAATGGTTCAAAAAATATACCGCGTAATGATGACGCACTAATTAAGTGATCGTAATGGGCATGAGCAGAGCTCAATAGAGCTGCTTGTAAAAAAGGAAAACCACCTTCTTCCAATTCCCCAGAAACAAATCCAGCCAGCGAATCGCTAATATTTTTTTCTGGAAAATGACCCGCAGTAAATAGCTTTTGGAGTAAGACCTTGAATTCTCCCCCATTCTCTTTCGGGACTGTTCCAGGATTAAAAAATGAAGATAAAAACCTCCCTTCATCGGGAAATTTTTCGGCCAAACGAAATGCCAAACGTTGAACGTAAGGGTGCTTGTCATTTAGTGCTTGGCCAAGTGTATCTATATCTAGTTTACCAAGACCACCCAAGATAGCCAAGGCATGTAGTCGGCCTTGTGGCAACTCAGATTGGCTTAGAGTTTTCCTGAGTTTATTCGCAACCGAACCGTCACTTGATTGTACAATCAACCTATGAGCCAAGTCGCGCATCGTACCATTGACCGACGTGAGATTATCGATCAGCTCTATCGGTTTCCGTCCACTCAACTTGGCCACGTTTCGAAGTGACCGACCCTTTGGAACGATACGGTAAATTCGTCCATATTTATCTCCACTTCGGTAGTGTGGGCGCAACTCGTCCTGACCTTTTTTAGGCAACCATTGAGGATGCTCGATCATGTATCGATACATGTCAGCAATCCAAAGTGCACCATCTGGACCGGTACGAGTAAATACCGGACGACTCCATCGATCCGCAGAGGCAAAGAAATCCTTATCCCCATCATTGGCACGGTTGCCCTCGAAAGAAGCTAATTTATCTTTAAGTAATGAATGTTGGACAACGTTGTGAAACGGTTCACAGGTAAAGGCATGCGTCACACCATCATCACCAAATAATAATGTATCCCTGTAAATGGATGGTCCACAGGCTGAAGTGTAGCGCCCGCTTTGCTCAAAGCTGTGGAAACGTTTTTGCGGTGGTTTATTTGGATATACTTTCGGATTGCGAGGCGTGCGAATCTGATGACGTGAGTCGGGATAAGTCACATCGCTGTTCCGTCGAAGATAGCGTGCCGACAAAACAAAATGCCAAAGCGGATGACTGTTTTGAACTCCAAACCAGTTCCCCCAATCGTCCCTAACTCGCCCAAACTGTGATGGACCAGAGGTAGCCTCGATCCAACCAGTGTCAGGATCAAATCTAAAGTCACCGCTATGAATCTGAACCGATTTGCCACTAATGATCGATTTGATGCTATTAGCTCCACCATAACCTCTGACATGAGCACCCGAAGCGCAATGCACAGTGTTGTCCAAACCCCAGTAGAGTCCATTGATGCGAAGCTGCTGATTTCCTTCATAAAACCCTTCAAACAATGTCTGGCGAATATCTGCCCTGCCATCGCTGTCGGTGTCCTCCGCATAGAGCAATATCGGCGCAGCGGCTACAAGCAATCCTTCGCGCCAAGGCATAACACCGGCGGGAAACGATAATTCATCGAGAAACACCGTTGATTTGTCATAAAGCCCGTCATCGTCGCTATCGGTCACCAACCGGACTCGTCCTCCATATTTACCTTTATTGTCCATCCCCATAGGGTAATCGGCCATCTCAGCCACCCAAAGTTCACCATCTGGCCCCCAATCAAACGCAACCGGATCAAGCACCAGTGGCTCGGCTAAGACCAATTGCAATTCGAAACCCTCCGCAACATGAGTCACCGACATAGACTCTTTGGGCGATAGCGGCTTTACTTCGACACTGGACTGCTTTTCTTCACGCGAATGGGCCGCTTTGAAATGTTTTCGAATTTCGTCCTCACTCAATGCTCGATTAAAAAAAGCTATCTCATCCAATTTGCCTCCAAATTCCATTAACCCATCTCTGGAACTACCGAAGAAAAGTTTCATTGTATCCAAGCTGTTTCTTTTTTGTTCCTTACTTCTTTCGTCAAGGTGTCTCTTGCCATTGACCCAAAGTTGATAATTATCAGATTTGTTGACGAAGACTACATGGTGCCAACGCCTCGGTGTAATATAAGCACTCCCTATTCTGCCAGGAATGATCGACAAAACCGGATCCTGAATGTTGGCTACCTTTAAGATGCGCAGATTCAATCCCCCCAGATCCGCTACGCATATGTCTTGCCCTTGCTGAGATTTCATCACCCCGCTCCAAAGCCAAAACTCGACAGTGAATGCCTCCATCGTCGGCACCTCGGCAACTACTAGCCCACCGGCAAAATGAGCCGCTCGTGAAGTATGCGCCTCTCTAGCCAGTGGATCAGGATATCCAGGAAGATGAAACGTAACTCCTGGTTCATATCTGGCATCGTGGTCGTTTCCGGAGGCATCTACAGCTGTAGGGCCGGACTGTTCTCCCAAACGCCAAAACGCCGCCGGCTTAGATGTCATCACAGCCCGGGCATACGAAGATAACGGTTCAGTGTATTTCTTTTGTCTTTGACCAGACACCCGTTCTAATAACTTGAGGCACGACTCAACAATGCGTGGCTCAGCATTAACTTCGAGCCCGGCTGTTCGAGCAGGCCAGGTGGTATAACCACCAAGTGCGTGCTGCTCGGGTGGCGGGATATAGCCGCTCGAGCCATTGGCAAGACTGATGTTAAAAGTCAACGGGAACGGGCTTGCCGACTTGAGCTTAAGGCCGGTCAATGCATAAACCTCACAAGGGATAGCTGTAATCCCCAGGTCGCCAATGCGAATCGCTTGAAGAGGCACCTCTTCAACCGGGTTTTCGTGTATCCAAACCGCCTGCTCGGCGTAAACCTCGGGACGGCTACTTGGTCGGCGTCCGTCCATTTTGGAAATCAACTCACGAGCCCACTGGAGACGATCTTCACCCGGAGTGCGCCTGAAAAATTCTGGTCGAACTTCGGCCATACCCAAAGGTACATCCGTCGAGTAATTTAGTTTAGCCAAGCGATTCACAACCTTCTCTACGAGTTGGTCCGTGTACTCCTGCATCGACCAATCCCGGCGCTTTTCAAGACTATAATCGCCCCACCACAAATCACCACTGGTACCTTGCGACAACATACCAACGAATGCCTCATCTTTCGGCGCCACTCGCTTGGCCAAGCTCTCCGAGAAAAACCCTGCGTAATCAGCCGAGACACCCGGATGACCGCTGAAGTAGTGCATCGAAAAATTTGCAAGTACCGACAACGGCCGACCGTCAGCAGTCTGGACACTCAAAAAACTCAGCCACGGATCAACAGGCCCCGTGGGACCAACGGCATTTTCGTTACCATAACCAGGGTGCATGTTGGCGCGAACGGTCTTGTCGCCGAACGGATCAACTAATTCATTTCCCTTCACAAAGGACCAACGGCGACAGGCAGTGAACTCAGCAGCCTCCACCTGACCCCACGCTGCCTTGGCAGGTTGCAGGGTTGCATTGGCGTCAACAATAGCCTCGACTAGTTTACCCGGCAGGAATGCCCGATAGCGCGGATCAAACCGGCTGCCGAGACAATAATTCATGGCACTTGGAGCGCTATGGGAGTGTGTCGCAGAAATCAAGATTCGATTGAATGGGATACCNGTTTTGCCTGAAGCCGTTCGCTTGACCTCGTCGCACAAATCTCGNGGCAGCATACAACTGTCCACCACCAGAATAGCTAAACGTAGCACACGATCATCAAGCACAAGACATCGCGCGTGCAGCCGATCGATCACCTTATTATCGGTTGCCTCAAGAAAGCCACCGTTTCGAATTACCGGCAGCGTCTGTGGCGTGACATCCACCTTGGTCGCGCCGGCCCGAAACTGCGCCTGAGCCTTGGGTGGCAACCAGCCCGTAATCAGGATCAATGCAAAAAGGTTACTACTTATTTTCATGTAAGTTTGTATTTGAAACATACGCCAGCAGGTCCGCCATATCTGCCAGACTCAAACCGGTCTCCAGACCTTCAGGCATAAGCGAGCGACCGGTGTTATTTAGACTGGCTATATCTGCCCGAAGAATTACCTGTTGTTTGCCATCGANTCCTCGAAGCGTAAAGCCACTGGCTGACTCGTCGGCAATCATACCTACCAAGGTACTGCCATTTTTAAGCCGAACCGAATAAGCGTTGTACTGTTCGGACACCTCACGGTTGGGATCGATGGTGCTAACTATAATTGACTGTGGAGACTTGTCCGTCAGCGCCGCCAAGTCTGGGCCAACGGAGTTACCGATCCCTCCCAACTTATGACAAGCAGAACAGCGCGACTGAAAGATCAAGCGCCCCTTAATGGCATTGCCTTCCAGCGTTGAAGCATCCTCAAATTTTTTCATAGCATCCGCCCGGTTCGNTGAAACTACGGGCTGNAAATTGGCCGGCTTGTTTTTCCGAACGACCTTTGGTTTGGCAATAACACGCTTGGAAATCTGCTGAACGTGTTTCACCACATCATCAGGAATGGACGACGAGCCAAGCACCGTTTTTTTGAGCGCCGCAATATGCGGCAGGCTGGAACTCAGTATGGCCGCAACCTGATATGGATCAGCGGCATCTTGATGCAACAACCTTATCAAAGCTTCACCAGCAATGGGATGGAGNAACTGGCCAAGCGAATATGCGAGTTGCTGGCGAACAAATGCGTTGGGATCGTCAGTNAGCTTGGCCAAAAGGCCAACCCAATCCGGATCACTTATCCCGCTCTGCTCTGCTAACCGAATAGCAAGCCGTCGAACTGCAAAATGAGGATCACTTAACGCTATCTCCATATCGCGCCTGATCAGCCTGTCCAACCCTTCCAATGCCGCCAAGGCTTGGACTCGCGTTTGCGATTGGCCGCTGGACCGAGACAAACGCCTCAGTTCACGAGTAGCCGCCTGATCCTCTGTCCATTCGATCTGCTGGTGCGCCAGTTCGCGNAGCGTTCCGTTGGGCGACTCAAGAACATTGCNCAAATATTTACCGCTCAGCCTAGTCAAATCAGGAACAAGTCTCGGTTTTTTTCCAATCGGCAGCACGCGGTAGATACGGCCACGGTTGCTTCCGGCGCGGGAGTCGATCCCGGACAAGCGTTCTGGCTGAATCCACCGTGGATGCTCGACTAAAAACCTATACATGTCCACCACCCATAGACCACCGTCTGGCCCAGTTCGAATCTCAACCGGACGGAACCAATTGTCCGTAGATGCCAGAAATTCCGGCGAAGTTTTTCCCTCCGGCCGATATGCGGAAAAAGTAACCCCTTTATCTTTCAACTTTAGTCGCCGAACCAAGTTATGCACTGGTTCGCAAATGAAAGCGTCGCCGTTAAACTCCTTGCCCAGTAGCGTATCACGATACAAGCCTAAGCCGCAGGCAGAAGTCACACGNTTGATGTGATTCGGGTTGTTGAAACGTTTCAGAGGATGACTAATCGGAAATACGCGGTTGGCNTCCGCGTAACTGACTGCAGCCACACTCGGACTGGGCGGTGAAAAGTGTGGGTTCCGACGCAGATAATGATCAAACAGCGGATAGTGCCTAAGAAGGGTTCCATTGTCACAGCCGAACCAATTGCCCCAATCATCGCGAACACGACCGTGCTGGGTCAACCCGGCCAACGTCTCGAANGCGCCGGTGTCCGGGTTAAACCTGAAGTCACGACCACGAATATCCACCGCCTGATCGCCGTTGAAGCTAACGATCTGGCCGCCGATAAGACCGTTTGAGCCATGCACCCAGCCGTCCAGCCCGTAGGCAAGACTATTTACACGAGCTTGATAATTGGTGGTCGCGAAACCAGAAAACAGAGTTCGCCGAAGATCCGCTACGCCGTCTCCATCAGTNTCCTCGGCATAAAGAATATCAGGAGCGGTACAAACCAAAACACCTTTACGCCATGGAGTGACGCCAGTCGGAAACGGCAAACCTTCAAGGAATACCGTCCGCTTGTCTGGAAAACCATCACGATCGGAATCGTCTAAAAGAACGATNCTNCCACCTGGCTCATAGCCGCCTCGCAGGCCTAACGGATAATCGTGCATCTCAACAACCCATGTTCGACCCTCGGGGCCGAAGTTAATTGAGACCGGATCGATGACCAGAGGTTCAGAGGCAACCAATTCGATTCGCAATCCAGGCTGAATGCGAATCGAACGCATCGATGCATTTGGCGATTGTGGATTGGTTCCCTCNGTTCCTTTCTTAGACCAAAATTNCTCTGGTAATTGTCGGTGAATCTCGTTGACGATTTTATCCTCGAGTCCGGCAGCCAGTTTTGTAGGGCGATCGTAATAAACCATCGCGCCAGCNCCCTCATAACCGCCCTCCCGAAGAATCCGCTCGGATGGGATGTAGCATGGCGCGTCATTGGCGTAGGCGTTNACCCAAAGCCGNTCGCGGTCGAACTCTCGCTTGAGTCGGAGCGAGTAATCTACCACCACCTCTCCTGGCAAAAACACCATTGCCAGTTTTCTACCGAAACACCACGTTTGGATGGGATAATCAANTTGGGTTTGCAGAGACTCGTTCCGGGCGAGTCGGGCGAGTTGCACCCTAGCGTGGTAGCCGACAGCATCAGCCCGCTTAGACAACCGCTCCCACTCTGCCTTTGGAGGCAGTGTATCGAAATCAAGTTCAACTTGGTTAAGGATNGTTTTGAGACCTCCCACGAGCGGGATCATCTCGCCCTTTAGTCGACGAAAAACTTCATCTGCGATCTCCCTTCCCTGCAACGAGGCAGCTTCTGTATTGTCACCGGTAACGCCGGTATCAGGGTTTTGATCCGCCCCGCAACCAATCGAAACCATAGCAACTGCACTAGGATATTTTTTTTCTAACCATTCCTGCGCGTATCCGGCCCAGTCACCACTAATCTTGTTGTTTGATAGAGTAACACAATGGCAAGCATAGCTAGTGTAAATTGCACGGATATCACCGTTGGCTGTGCGTGCGATAAGCACCGGTAGATCGTGATCGACGGGGCCTTCTTTTGAACGACGGTTCTTAGCAAAACTAACCTGACCCGCGCTGCCCGGACTCCATTCGAGCCGGCCAGGTTGCAAATCGTCCAATGCCTCAATCGAGACCTGCTCGATACTGTCGGTCAACTTTTTCGTGTAAAGATCGATGCGCCGCTGGTGCTCCTNCGGGATAGGCTGGCCGAACAGGTTTGGCGCAACACTCGAAAGCATTGGCGCGGTGTGCGTGTGCGAGGCAGTAACAGTGAAACGTTCCGGAACCAAGTCGGTTTTTTCCTGCAGACGCCGCGCGACGGTCTGAACCATCGTCCAAGGAACACCGAGGTTGTCGACAGTTACAAGGACAGCCGGACCAGCTTGACCGTCATCAACCGCCAGAGCCTTGGCCCAGATTTTTTGAGTGACCCCTTCCGATTCGGTACGACGAAAACCGAAACCGCTCAANCGCACCGGAAACTTCGGCGTGATATCGATCGCAGCGACCCCGTGGCGCCACTCCGCTCTTGCAACTGATGGAAACAACGACACCGNGATCAGTGCAGCCAAAATAAAAAATAAAGGTTTCATGATCGATCTACAGGGCTTGCCCGATTATGGAGACTATCCAACAGTTGGCCAAGCTGGTATTATTTAGGGAATNAGGATTTNGGATTGACTTTGGACNANCAGTACAAATATGATTTTTTCANTCCACTTGTGGAATTAACCAAATATAAACTAGAAAAATGAGTGACAAAATTGTCCCACTTATCAGCTCCGGAACCAAGGGTCCCATCGGTGTACTGCACCTTCCGCGCCTTTGGCAGAAAGTCTCCCTAGAAGCCGCTGGCAAAATTGCCGACGGTTATCCTGGTATCGGCGCCGGCTACGACGCGATGGTAATCGCCGGCCTAGGACTGGACACCGAAGCGGTGCGATCCTACATCACAAACGAGAAACCAACCTACCCGCAGTTTGAGGCATGGATACAATCTCAGGAAGGCGCCAAACTGGATGACGCCTCAATCAATGAATTGAACGCCTCAATCGAAGGTTACAATCATGATGACGCCACTCGGCAAGGCATCTTGAGTGCCAATGGCCTACCGGATGGCGATCCAAAGGACGCCATCAATCTGAATAATCTGGACGACTGGCTGGAGTTTCACNCAGCCGAAATCGCCTGATTCAAGAAATTNTCAGATGAAGCCGTAGCCCAAAAANGGCTACGGTTTTTTTGTNTTNAGCTCTTGGCTAAACTTGAAAATAGGTATTGTGCCAAGGCGATGCNATCGGTATTTTGCGGCCGTTCCCTGACCTATTTAGGAGTGGGAAAAGGCACCCCGAACCCATAGTATTCATGAGCAAAATCAAACGCACATTCATNGCTGTCGCATTCGTGGCAGGTAGCACCGGCACACAGGCTGGTAATCTGTCTGATTCACTGCCCTTGGCCAAAAGCCTTGCGGCTGGGCAGGAACTACCGCTGCCTCTTGGCATTAGCGGCAATGTATTCTATCAGGAACAGGATCTGAAGGCACAATCGATCGCCATTGACATTCCACCGCTACCACTGCCGACTGGCCAACTACAACTACCGCCGGGCCTGCCGGCTCAGTCGACCAATTTGGAAAGCCGCGCCACCAGCACTACCGCCAAGCTGGATGCCTGGTTGCTNCCCTTCTTGAATGTTTATGGTGTAGCCGGATACGTAGACGGGGAAACTACTGCAAGCGGATTCTCAGTTGCCGGGCTGCCGCNNNAGGTAGCTAGCTTATTGCCAAATTCATTCTCCATCTCCTATAGCGGACCCGTTTACGGTGGTGGAGCAACGTTGGCAGCTGGATTTAAGAATTACTTTGCCTCATTGGATGCCAACTATACTGAATCCGACCTCGACATAGGCGACTCAACCATCGAAGCATTCATCCTTACACCACGCCTTGGAGTCACGGGCAGTCTCGGCGGATTAAATGGATCACTCTACATCGGCGCAATGTATCAGGATGTCGATGAACAGCAAAATGGGACAGCCAATTTCCCGGTGATGGGACAGCCTGTTCCAGTAGGATATGATGTCATATCTGAAGCAGAGGACGAATGGAACTATCTCGTCGGCACAAACCTCAAGGCCGGAGAAAATTGGAATTACGGCATNGAGGTCGGCTTCTCGGGGCGAACGCATGTGATGGCCACATTGAATTACCGATTCTNATTTCCAATCTCATTAATTTGGAGGACGGGCCCTGTGCCCGTCCTTTTTTTTGTTGTGCCCATATCAGCACAAGATATCNATAATAACTAATATTTATCTCTTCATTTCGAAGAGTATAAAGATGTGAACATTGTGGTGATTCACCCTACTTCTTATTCAGCAATTGCCCTTGCCANCGTTGGTGGTTGGCCTCATAAATTGCTGAAACCATGAAAGCAATTGCCCCAATTACTCTCTCCATTCTTGGTTGGATCGCTACGGGTCAGGCGATNGATTTACCCAAGTTTCGGCATGCAACAATCGATCATAAGGTCAAGATCGGCTACGGTATCGCCATCGCCGACATGAACGCCGACATGAAGCCGGACATCGTTCTGTGCGATGCTCGGAATATTGCCTGGTACCAAAACCCCACTTGGAAAAAACACATCATCGTCGAGAACCTGACCGAACGCGACCATGTCTGCATCGCGGTACGTGATATTGATGGGGACGGTAGAGCCGAAATTGCTGCGGGCGCGCAATGGAACCCCGGTGAAACTAGTGATACTTCCAAATCTGGAGCCGTTTTTTATCTCATCCCGCCGGATGACCGTACGGAGAANTGGACACCTGTTCAGCTTCACCACGAACCGACCACTCACCGCATGCGTTGGTTCAATACCCNCAACAATGGATTCGACCTTGTCGTACTTCCTCTGCATGGCCGGGGCAACCGCGCCAACAAGGGAGAAGGTGTGCGCACGTTGGCCTACCACATCCCAAACGATCCAAAGCATGCCTGGAAAACCACACTGGTAGACGACAACATGCATGCCAGTCATAATTTTGATGTGGCGCAATGGGACAGTGACAAAGCAGATGAGATGTTGCTTAGCGGTGTCGAAGGTGTCTTTTTACTCCAACAGAGTAAGGACCAGAGTTGGCAACGCATCCAAATCTCAAACAACCCTACCGGCGAGGTGCGCCAAGGTCATGCTACGAATGGAGTAAAGTTTGTGACCGCCATCGAGCCCATGCATGGTTCTCAGCTATCCATCTACACCAAGAATGAAGGCCAAACAAAATGGAACCGCAACATTATCGACGACACGCTCGACCAAGGCCACGCCTTGGCCACCGGAGATTTTATGGCCACCGGAGCCGACCAGATCATAGCCGGCTGGCGCGGCACCCGACGCAACGGCAAGGTAGGAATCAAGTTCTATTACCCCATCGACAAAGATCGCACCCGTTGGAAGAGCCTGCTTATCGATGATAACCAGATGGCCACAGAAGACATTCGTGTCGCAGATCTAAACGCCGATGGCAAACTGGACATCGTCGCCGCTGGCCGTGCTTCTAATAATCTTAAAATTTACTTCAACGAATAACTTCCCAAGGCATCCAGCAGTTTGGCCACATCCTCACCAGAGTGGCCAGCAGTTGCNGTCATCCTTAACCGCGCCTCGTTGCGTGGAACTGTCGGATAACGAATTGCCGGAATAAAGAATCCAGCCTCGCGCAACTGCTCCATCATGNGNAAGGCACTGGACTCCTTACCAATAATCAATGGCATGATCGCGCTTGATCCGGCGGATGTGTGCAAGCCAAGCAACTTAACGCCGGCNCTCAACTCATTAACCCGCTGCCAAAGTTGACTGCGCANCGCTGACCCCTCATCGCTCTGAATCAATTCCACCCCAGCCTTGGCGACAGCGCTGACCATCGGGCTTGGTGCAGTTGAAAAAATAAAACTGCGCGCCTTGTTCACCAGCAGGTCGATGAGTGACCTACTACCACAGATGAACCCACCAGCTGCACCGACCGCCTTACCCAACGTACCCATCCGGATCTCAATGCGCCCGGCCAAGCCATCGGCAACCGCCTGTCCTTGACCAAACGGACCGTATAGACCCACCGCATGCGCCTCATCGAGCATCAACCACGCGCCATATTGATCTTTTAACTCAACAATCTCAGCCAACNTCGCACTGTCACCGTCCATCGAGAACACACTTTCAGTCACTACTAATATCCGCCCCCCCCTTTTGGCTGCCCACTGCAAACGTTCTTCAAGACTCTCGAGGTCGTTATGCCGATATATACGCAGCTTCGCCCCACTTAATTTAGCAGCGTCAATCATCGAGGCATGTGCTTTTTTGTCGAGGATCACAATATCATCCCTCCCAAGTAGCGACGTCAACACACCCTGAGCAGCCGCNAAGCCTGAGGAAAACACAAGGGCAGCCTCACTCCCCTGCCACTCGGCCAATGCTGCCTCAAGTTCGTGATGAGACTGCAACGAACCGCAGATCAGTCTCGATGCTCCGGAACCGGTTCCAAAACGCTCTGCTGCCTCTTGTGCTACCTGACAAAGCCTCGAATGTGAAGCAAGCCCAAGATAATCGTTAGAGGAAAAATTGATCCACTCACGACCGCCAAACGTGATTCGGACCGCCTGAGACGAATNGATTTNTCGCAGCTCACGCCACAATCCAGCATCGCGAATCTTTTCAAGATCACTGCCAAGCTGTTCTTCGANCGCCCCCATCACTCCGGCTCCACCACCAACCGATAGAACACGGGTTTTCCGTTATCGATACGGATGTCGATGTGCTCCATCGATTCGAGCCGTGCGGTGGCACCCTTGTTTACCGTCTCCCACTTAGACNGATCACCGTTGCTCCTCTCAACGAGATAGCGACGACCAGGAACGCTTGGCCAGCGAAGCACGACAGTTTTATTTCCCAACTCGATCGGCGTTTCAAACCGGAGAAATGACCGGCCGTCCAGCGGGTCGGTACCAGCCGAGTATTCTGCAGCATCTGCAAAAGTGTCGTTATCGAAATCGCTTTTCGNATTTGCAATATTGAGATCAGAAAAGTAGCGCAACTCCCAATCGTCCGGCAAACCATCATTATCCGTGTCCGGTCCTGTCTCAATCAGTCGCACGACCTGGAATCGCTCCCCAGTCTTGTTATGATGAAACAGTAGAAGCGGCCGGGGTAACTGGCTTTCCTTTAAACCATTGCCAGCAAGGGCCCCTTTGTCGACCGCGACCAAAAGCGGCGCATCGGCAGTGTGATAGGGAGAGTGGTCCAACGCCGGATTGGTAGTTCGCAGCGCCGGGCTTGCAGCATCGAACGGAATCCATCGNGTGGTCTCTTGAATATTGNGAAANCGGTATTGAATAAGAGCACTGCCCTCGACCAAGCCAAGGTCGGAGGCCTTGACCGAGTAGATCATCACGCTGTTGTTGAGAAGGGTCGTCTCAAGTTCTGCCGATGGGAATACATTCAGTATGCCGCCAAGTTTTGGCTTCTCCCAGTTGTAAGAGTCAATAATGGTATAATAAGCGTCATCGGCCAGTTCGCGCTCGGTAATATCGGCACTCATCAGCACATCGCCAGAGGAACCATGTGTTAGTTCGAAATCGGTTCTACCATCAAGGTCAGTGTCCACATCAATCCCAAGTTGACTCAGAAATGACTGCGGCACAATCCATGAGCCTTCCATCGCAACACCAAAAAACAGGGTGGCTTCATTAATGCCACCTATTTCAGGGGCATTGGACGCTGCACCAATCGCTCGCATATCCCGAGCAGANTTCTCACGANCCTGNNNCCCCCTTGACGGGCTTANNTAGCCAAACTGAAACACNGATACCAGCGGTTTACTGTANGGNTTGAATCCGGTTATAGGCAATNCAACCGTTGTCAAACCTTCGTGCTGTGGAATTCCGACTATGTTTGGTTCAATAAACTGATGCCCTGCCGGTCGCAAAAGCATGTGGAACGGTAAGTGAACCGAGCGCGACCCNCCGTGAAACCAGACCTGCCCTGACGCCTCATGTGCAATATGCCGCGGCCCACCCTTTACCTCCGGTGGCGTGGTGGGATCGAGAGCGAACTCAACCTGAGAAGGNTCGACCGTCAGCGTCAATTCCANCTTGGCTTTACTGTTGGCTGGAACAGTGATCAAAGGCTTNGCGGAAGTGAGGGTCACTCCGGTATTGGCCAATGTATTGCTAATCGCAAAGGAGCCGGTCCACGGCTGGTCGCCCAGGTTGATCAACTCGATACTCCGCTTGGCCAAGTAAGNTTTAGTAATTTCCAACAANCCGAAAGACAAAGAAACNCGTTCTGGCGAACTTTCATCCAAAGCAATTATTGGAGTGCCAATAGCTAAGTCTGGATTCACACGCCCGGCACCGGTGCGCGTCTCTGGATAAGGCGAACCATTCTCGTCCCGTGTTTGCACCGCCGTGTTCATCAACGCCGCCTTAATTACAGTCGGCGTCCAACTCGGATGCCGTTCGATCAACAANGCTGCCGCTCCGGCGACATGCGGAGCTGCCATAGACGTGCCACCGGACAACATTGGAGCAACACCGCCACCAGCCAATCCTGAATGGATGTTGAATCCAGGAGCAGCAATATCCGGTTTAAGGTGGTGCGTCTCGTATACAGGCCCTCTAGAACTGCCAGGTGAAAGTTGATCAGCAAGCTCGGGACCGCCAATAGTAACATCACCACCTAATTTCACTATCAAGTCGGCATCAAGATGCTCCTTCAGTTTGTCGCCATCCCTCCGAGTAATCATCATTGCCGGGATATCCACAGTTCCCCCAGGCGTACCCATAGCAATCGGTGGTCCACCCTCGTTATTCACCACAATCACAGCCTTTGCGCCGGCCTCTTTAGCACGCTGAATCTTATCTAGAAAAAAACAGACGCCACGATCGATCATGGCAATGTTATCCTTAATAGCAGTTGCATTCTTTAGATCTTCGCAGGCACGGGGCGGATCGACGTAAACCACCCGTCCTGTAATTTCGCCAGAGTCTTCAAGCTGCTTTGTGAATGACCCCTCAACTGCCTCGTAAAAATCCTGAACTACCGGTGGATTAGTAACCTCGATACTGTTATTCTCGATNCCATTATCCATCGAGTTTGCCACGGTGATTTCGCGGTCATCCATCGCCATTAGCGAATAAAAATTGTTGCCGCTGTTTCCAGCAGCTCGCACTACGACACAGCCTAACTTCACCAGTCTCGCAGCGGCATTCGCCTCAAATTCTGGATAAGTATATGTAGTACCAAGCGACAGGTTGACTACGTCAAGACGGTCGCTCAAGTCACCATCCGCATCAGGATCGGCCGCCCATTCCATCGCATCCACCGACAAGCCGGTCGTCCCCGAACAGCCGAACACTTTTAGGGCATACAGCTTTGCCTCTGGAGCTACACCGGGGCCGATCAGGAACCGGTTCATACTCAGTACATCCCTATACCCGCCGATGTAAGGAATGCCATTGGTCAGCACGCCCACACCGGCTGCAATTCCGGCCACGTGCGTGCCGTGGCTATTCTGGGCACAGTCGAGAGGGTCCCGATCCGGTCTAGGAGTCTGAGTGCCGTCGTATGCATCCCCGGCAAAGTCATAGCCGCCAACAACTTTTTTGGTGGGAAATGTACCGGACTCGATACGCGCAGGATTATTCTTGATGTAATCAACCACATTGCCACTACCCCCAAACATTGCATGAGTGTAGTCGATACCAGAGTCGATGATCCCTATGCGAACACCCTTTCCAGTCGTGGAAAGCTCACCGCGATTCCAGACATTGGTCGAACCGATAAAAGGCACACTTGTCGAGGTTAATGGGTAAAACTGGACGACCGGCTTGACATCAAACACACCATCGAGCTGTCGAACCCGGTCCACTTGATCAAGAGGCAGCCGAACCTTCACAGCATTAGCCANGCGCGAGAACCTCGCCTCAACCTTTCCTTGCACTTGGCCAAGAAGCGCGATGAAAGCCTCCTGCTGTATATTAATCCTTTTAATGCGCTGCTGTGTGGACTCGGCAATTTTAGCGGGATGGACAGCTTCTTCACGGAGCCGAATGGCGACCTCTGAAGCTGGCTCACCCTGAAGCTGGACAAATATCAGACGTGATTCTAGCTCAGTATCAACANCTAGCGTCTGTCCAATGGATAGCCATGCCAATACGCAAAAGGAAAAAAAATGACACGGTAAGAATAATCGAACAAGCCGAAGAGGCATAAACAAAGCATGCCAGTTTCCCCCAGAAGCGGCGAGCTTCGTCATGAAACTGTTTCCGGATCATAATAGAGATTCGGAGCCAGCCAGCGTTCCGCATCAAGCTTGGATATACCCCTTCGTTTGGCATAATCGCTCACCTGATCTTCCCCAATCTTGCCAACGGCAAAGTACTTGGCCTGAGGATGGGCGAAGTACAGCCCACTGACCGAGCTTGCTGGCCACATTGCACAGCTCTCCGTCAGGCGGACTCCAGTATTTTTTTCGACCTCAAGCAACTCCCAAAGCAAACGCTTCTCGGTGTGATCCGGACATGCCGGGTAACCAGCCGCCGGGCGGATACCTCGGTATTTCTCACGAATCAACTCATCATTACTCAGGTTTTCATCGCGGCCATAACCCCACTCACGACGTACGCGATGATGCAGATATTCGGCAAAGGATTCAGCAAGTCGATCGCCCAAAGCTTTGGCCAAGATGGCGCTGTAATCATCGTTCGCCTCCTCAAACGAATTGGCGAAATCCTCCACCCCGTGCCCCGTCGTCACTGCAAATGCCCCAATGTGATCTGACAAGCCGGAATCCTTAGAAGCAACAAAGTCAGCCAAACACTGATTTTCACCATTTGACTTGTCCCCTTGTTGGCGAAGAAAATGAAACCGGGCAACGCGCTCAGAACGGGAATTGTCAGCGAACAATTCAACATCATCACCTATCCGGTTCGCCGGGAAAATGCCGTACACACATTTAGCTGAAAAATGTTTTTCATCAACGATTGACCTAAGCATTTGCTGAGCGTCGTCGAATAACTCCTTCGCCTTGTCTCCAACAACCTCATCTTCAAATATTTTCGGATAAACTCCGCGCAGCTCCCACGCATGAAAAAATGGTGACCAGTCGATGTAGTCAACCAACGTTTTCAGCGGAAAATCTGCTTCAGTTCTAATTCCTGTAAATTCCGGTTTCGGTATGTCCTCAGCACGCCAATCGATCCTAATGGCACGTTCGCGGGCTTCTCCAATACTTAGCAAGGGTTTGGCTTTTCGTTTACTGTAATGCTTTTCACGCAGAAGCTCCTGAGACTCTGCATTTTCCGCGACAAACGACTCTCGTCCCTCTTCACTCAACAGCCTGCTTGCCACACCGACCGCTCTCGAGGCGTCAATCACGTGGGCTGTAGTTTGATTATAGCCAGGTGCGATTTTGACAGCTGTGTGTTCTCTATTGGTCGTAGCACCGCCAATCAATAACGGGAGTTCAAAACCCTCGCGTTGCATTTCTTTTGCAATATATTGCATTTCCTCAAGAGATGGGGTGATCAATCCACTCAAGCCGATAATATCGACATTTTCTTCTCGAGCGGTTTTCAAAATCTTGTCGCAAGGCACCATCACACCGAGATCAATCACCTCATAATTGTTGCAACGCAACACCACGCCGACAATNTTCTTACCTATGTCATGGACGTCACCCTTAACGGTGGCCATAAGGATTTTGCCCTGTGTCGAAACGCCTGTTTCAGCCTTTTCCTCCTCCATGAAAGGCTGCAAATAAGCGACAGCCTTCTTCATAACACGGGCACTCTTTACAACCTGAGGCAGGAACATCTTGCCAGCGCCAAAAAGGTCCCCAACAACGTTCATACCGTTCATCAGCGGCCCTTCAATCACATGAATAGGACGTCCATACTTGGCACGTGCCTCTTCTGTGTCGGCTTCAATGTGNTCAACAATACCCTTAACCAATGCGTGACTGAGCCGTTCCTCGATCGTTCCTTCGCGCCACGCATCGGCAACCTTCTCTGATTTGCCATTCTGCTTGANCNTCTCTGCAAACTCAATCAATCGCTCAGTCGCATCCACCCGACGATTGAGAATAACGTCCTCCACATACTCAAGCAAATCGGCGGGAATCTCTTGATACACTTCTAGCATACCGGCATTAACAATACCCATGTCGAGCCCGGCCTTGATAGCATGGTACAGAAATGCCGCATGCATTGCCTCACGCACAGTGTTGTTACCTCGGAACGAAAATGAAATATTGCTCACCCCGCCGCTCACCTTGGCCAACGGCAAGGTTGATTTTATAATACGCGTCGCATCAATAAAACTAACGGCGTAGTCGTTATGCTCTTCCATCCCGGTTGCCACTGTGAGGATATTAGGNTCAAAAATGATATCCTGCGGAGGAAAGCACAACTTCTCAGTAAGCAATTTGTAGGAACGCGTACAAATCTCCACACGCCGATCAGTCGTATCCGCTTGACCTGTTTCATCAAATGCCATNACCACCACGGCAGCACCNTATCGACGAATTGTTCGCGCCTGCTGCAAGAANAATTCTTCGCCCTCCTTTAGGCTAATTGAATTAACGATACCCTTTCCTTGAATGCATTTTAGCCCAGCCTCAATTACGGACCACTTCGAACTGTCAATCATGATCGGAACCCTCGAAATATCAGGTTCAGAAGCGATCAAATTAAGAAATCGCGTCAACGCTTCCTCGGAGTCCAACATGCTCTCGTCCATGTTAACGTCAATGATTTGCGCCCCATTCTCGACCTGCTGCCGAGCCACCGCCAGCGCTTCCTCGTACTGNTCGTTTTTGATTAGTTTTGCAAAACGCGGGGAACCGGTGACATTGGTCCGTTCCCCNACGTTGACGAAATTNGCATCCGGGCGAACGGTTAATGCATCCATACCGCTGAGTCGTAACCACGGATCCGGCTTTGCCAATCGCCGAGGTTCACAGTCCTTCACCGACTCGGCTATCTTCCGAATATGATCAGGAGTTGTACCACAGCACCCTCCCACAATATTAAGCCAACCGTTTTTCGCCCATTCGCGCAACTGTGGAGCGAATGACTCAGGCGTCTCTGGAAAACCAGTTGGTAGCAGCGGGTTAGGCATGCCCGCGTTGGGGTGAGCGCTAACATTGATCGGCGCAAGCCTCGAAAGCTCATCAATATGTGATCGCATTTCCTGCGGACCAAGCGCGCAATTGATCCCGACGCTGACTAAATCGATGTTCGACACCGAATTCCAGTACGCCTCGACCGTCTGACCAGAAAGTGTTCGGCCACTTTGGTCGGTAATGGTAAATGACAACATCACTGGCAACCGTTGGCCAATTGAGTCAAAAAACAACTCGAGAGCAAATAACGCCGCCCTAGAATTGAGTGAATCAAACACCGTCTCAATCAGCAGCAGATCGACACCCCCATCAACCAGTCCTCTAGCCTGCTCTGTGTATGCCTCAACCAACTGATCATAGGTAACCGCGCGGAATGCCGGATTGGCAACATCAGGAGAAATTGAAGCCGTCCGATTCGTCGGACCAAGCGCTCCGGCAACAAAACAAGACCGGCCGGAATCTGCCGCCATCGCGGCATCTGCAACCTCACGGGCCAACTTTGCGTTGGCTAAGTTCAACTCATGGGCCAACGACTCCATCCCGTAATCGGCCAAAGCAATAGACGTCGAATTGAAAGTGTTCGTCTCTATGATGTCAGCACCGGCCTCGAGATAGTCCCGATGAATAGAACGAATGATATCAGGACGTGTGATGCCTAGCAGGTCGTTGTGCCCCTTTAGATCGCGATCCCATTCGGCAAAACGTTCACCCCGATAATCATCCTCCGCCAACTCGNATTGCTGAATCATCGTGCCCATGGCACCATCAAGAACCCCAATACGCTTGGCCAAGAGANCGCCTAGAGTTTTGCACCTATTACTGGACGGATTATTGCCCACAANGCGTCAGNCTACCGAGTCGAACTAAGNCAGTCAACATACATATCAACATATCAAGATATGTTGATATGTNTAAAAACNTTAAAGAAAGGGTGTTCTTTTAGGGCAATCAAGTTGATTGCAAACGTTTGGCACAATATTCGTTGACTCCCTAGATTAGCATAGATTACAGGTCATGCCGGCGACATCGGACATCCGGCAATGTTTAAGCATTGCCTCTACCGTAGCGCAATCTCAATGGGCATCAATCGGAGTGTGAAGTGCAGTGCGCTTTCGAGTTCACTTTCCAGTGAGTCGAGTTGCTTCTGATAGGGAGCATTAATCATGTCATTGACCACGTGATCGGAAATCAGATTGGCNATCTGAGTATCGCTATTCGCCGCCACTACAATCCACTCTGAAACTTTTTTCGGGGTATCGGCCACCNGCCTGGGNGNCTCAGTAGGCCAAAGAACTAAGGCTAAAGCAATAACAGCCAGTCCACCAAATACCCAGCGCCAAATCTTGAACAAGTCTAGCGTTGTCTGNGGCTGTCTCTCTGCCTCGGCATGGACGGCAGCCATGATGCGGCGATGGAGAAACGGAGGGAATTCCGGCACGTCACGCTTGGCCTCGTCGCGAAGGCATTCCTCAATGCCTAGCCAAGTGGTGGGTTGATTCTTCTTTTTCAAGGTTTGNTTAACTGTTCTGCTGCCCTACTGCTCTGNGTCTCCAAGCAGTTCCTCGGCAAGCTTTCGACGGGCCCGATGCAACAGNACCTTNACCGAACCGACGCTTCTATTCATTANATCCGCGGTCTCNGCAAGGTTTNGCTCCTCGCCATAAAAATGCCANATTGCATCATACTGTCTTTCGGATAGCACTTCCCTAGCTCGGTTCCAGAGGCTTTTGGCCTGTTCCCTTGCAATCAACTCGCTGCTAGGATCGGAATCGAGAGTCTGACCTACTTGATCCCTCTCGAATATACGCTTGTTGCGAAAGTGATTAATGGCCTGCCTGGATGCAATAGTGTAGAGCCAGCTCGCAAAAGAGAATCTTGGATTGTAGAGATGCAACTTACGATAGGCGATGACAAAGGTGGATTGCAACAAGTCCTGCGCAAGGTGATGGTCGCTTGTTTTCTGGTAGAGAAAGGCGAATAACCGACCCTCAAAACAGGTTACTAGTTGCTCGAAGGCATCCAAGCATCCCTGCTTCGCTGCAAATGCCAGTTCGCGCTCCTCAACCTTCGCAGGCTCCGCACCGGCCGTTACAATTTTGCCCTCCGACGGCACCGCTATTACAGAAGCTGTAGCAAAATGAATCAAGGCATTGGCAGATCGATATCGATCTGCTTTAAAGCAGGATCAATCATCTCAAACATTTTGTCTACGCTCATGGAGAACTGGATTGATACATTAGTCTCATCACGCTTAACATTCATTCCCCTGAGTAGGGTCTGAATATCGGGATTTTCATTCTGGCTAAACTTGGCAAATCCGATCAAGCCGTTGATCATATTCTCTATGTTCTCAGCAGCTTCCATATTAAGAGCGTTCACATTGACAAAGAGTACAATCTTATTATCGGACTCGCCAAATAATACCCCCGCCTCATTAACCCATTGTCGGATGTTCTCATCGTCGATTTCCGAAATCTCCTGGACATTAGCGTGAGCAACAAAAAAAACGTGTTTCGCTTTTTTGGCCATGGCTTCAAGTCGATCTGGCATTTTCTTTATTTCACCCTTGCCGTTGACAAGGTCGATACCTTTGCACGCAAGCTTGCGACTGGACGCAAGCACAGCGGAGTTTTCATTGACAAAGCTTATGTAGCCACGCTCGTCATCCTCTCGATCACCAACCCCATGGATCTTGAATTTGCCGTGCTTTGTTTCGCGGTAATTCTTGTCGAGCTTCATGAATGCAAGCAACTTGTTGTCGTCCATCCGGTGTTTAACGACGATAACGCCATTGTCATCCTCGCCATTTCCAGACATCGTGGCGTGATGTAGAGCGTTCAAAGGATCAAATCCTACGAGCTCAGCCAAAGCATCAATCCTGTCTTGTCCCTCATCCTCTCGAATCTTTTTGAAAATAGTGGCGCCGATTGTCGATGCCCGAAACGCGTCCAAATCCAAATGCGCCACGAATTTCGCATTCTTGGTGATGTTTGCCTTGTCGAGCTTAGCTGCCTGGCCAAAAGCCACCAGCACAACCAAACCCAATACCACAAATCCAATTTTTCTCATTTTTTCTCTCTAAATTTCCTAATTGTAACGCTTTTAGGTATTAGTACACATTGCTATGATGAAAGGTTACATACACACTCATCAAACCACAACTACTCCCGCATGATGGTGACAAAACCAGCATCCTTCGATGGCTCAATGTAGAGTTGCATCGTGCCGCCAGTGCCAGCAATGCTTGTTCTGTTGAATGCTCCATTCGGAGTGAGGGCAAACTTAACCGGTACCGACACGACATCGTTCAATGTATCGCGTACTTGCACCGAATATTCCATCCCTGTCAGAGTCTCAAACTCTAGCTTCACGTAACCACCGGAACCGGCCTCAACCAACTCAGTTGCTACAGAGTAGCCGAGATCCGGAAATTCTATACCCACAGCATCTGCACCGCTGTAGACAGTACGAAAGGAATTAAGTGAACTCCGTGCTGGACCCTCTACCCTTTTGCCATTTGGTTCAAATTGTGATCTATGGGCTGGACAAAACAGTCCCATACCCTTTTTGAAAGGGTTAACTGCAACACCCCGATGAGTGCAAAGGGCAGATACTGCGTAAAACTGGTTGCCCGGCATACGTGTCACCACAATGAAATTCTTCGATGATGGAATACCGGGCACACGCAAGCGCACCGAACCATACGATTGTTTCAATTGGGGAAAATCGTCAAAACCCATCTGGAAGAATGCCGTTTCCCCGGCCAACACACGGGAAACAAACAACCGCCCTGGACCGATGCCGCAGGCGCCTGCACACACAGTTGTGAACATTATGGTCCGCAGAACACTACGCCGATTCATTTGTCCGTTCATCATTTTAATCATATATGGATTACCGAGATAAGGCTACTGCTAACAACTTGCCAAGTTAACTAAAATCACACGTCTGACCGCATGAGAGTTTTGTCATTTGACAGCCGCACCGGATTCAGGCTTTCTGCCTCCTGCGATTGGCCAACCCTTGGCTGCTCACCTCATGGCAAACGACCCTAACCAAATCGCTCACATAGAGAAATACTTGAGTGAAAATCTATCTCCTGCACGATTCAAACACGTTTTAAGTGTTCGGGATGTGGCGGTGGGCCTGGCCAAGCAGCACGGCATTGATGCAGCCCAAGCCGAAATGGCCGCCCTGCTTCACGACTCCGCCAAGGAAAAATCCAACGAAGAATTGCTCGCCCTAGCTAAGAACCATCGACTAGAGGTGGACGAATACGAGGAACAAACACCCGGCCTGCTTCACGGGAAGGTAGCGCCATTCATCGCCACCGAAGAATTTGGGGTAACTGACGAAATGGTGTTCAAAGCCTTGCGGTGCCACTCAACCGGTGCAGTCGAGATGAGTGCTTTGGATCAACTGCTGTTCGTCGCAGATTTCTGCGAACCGAACCGGCCGTACACTGCAGCACAGGAGGTATACGAGTTAGCCAAGCTCGACCTCGAAGCCGCCGTGCTCGAGGTGATGCAGTTCAAGCTGCGCAAGACAATTCTCAAGAAACAGCAGCTGCATCCCGACTCTCTCCACGCCTACAACAATCTTCTCAAGAATAGAAGCCGCAACAGGCTGAGCTGACATGATTTTCACACTTCCGTGATACTTCGCGACCTCAACCCTGGACCTGGCATCGGTGCCAGCGCCTGGCACGTGGAAATGGACGGCCACGGCCTGTTGATGGATGCCGGCACTCATCCTAAGCGGGAGGGTAGCTCNGCGTTACCTCTTTACGACTTTATCCGTAAGCGGCCCGTGGACAGCATTGCCATAACACACTGCCACCACGACCATGTCGGCTCGCTGCCAGTGGCACTCCGGCACTTCCCAAGAGCGCATGTAATGATGACGGAACTGAGCTACTTCATCGTCGAGCGCGTGCTACATAACTCTGTTAATGTGATGAAACGGCAAGCCGAAGAACTTGGTATTGCTGAGTACCCGCTCTACTCACATCGAGAAGTCGACGAACTTGCCTCTCTGTTCCAAGGTTATCGCTACAACCGAGAGATAGAATGGGGCGCGTTTGAGAAGGCGGTCCGTGGCCAACTCTCCCCTACGCTTGAGTTCTATGATGCAGGCCACACCCTTGGGTCAGCTGGTATTGTAGTACGCGGCCGACAGGAAACGCTCTTTTACACCGGCGATGCCTGCATGCACGACCAGACCCTCCTCAAGGCGGCCCAGTTCGGTGAAGTGCAAGCCGACGTGATGATCATGGAGACTACCCGAGGCACTCGCGAAATATCCGCTAATNACTCCCGGNCCAGCGAANNCGAAAAACTNATNGGNGCCANCGAAGCGGCTTTTGNTCGGGGGGGCAGCGTGCTGATCCCAACCTTCGCACTGGGTCGAACACAGGAAATTTTGGCGATGCTCGCCCTACTGATGAAGCAGGGTCGACTTCGTGAACAGCCGGTCTTTATCGGTGGTCTAGGCCGCGTTTTCACAGAGATCTACGACCTACAATCCCACCGAGCCAACCGGCAACATCCTAACTTACAACTGAACGAGGCACTTGACCTTCAGGTTCTTGATCGTGATCACGCAGCCACAATCAAACTTGGCAAGGGGCGGTTATTCGTCATGACTGCAGGCATGCTCTCTGAGAACACCACCGCATTCGAGTTAGCCCGACGCATGATCAACGAGCCCGCCCACGGTATATTCTTCGTCGGCTATGCCGATCCCGATACTCCCGGCGGCCGTCTCAAAGCGGCAAAGGTCGGAGAAAAATTTCATTACAGCGACAGCGCCGGCAAATTGGCCAAGTGCTGCGACGTGCGCGACTTTGACTTCACGGCGCACGCAAACCGAGAAGCCCTGTTNGNATTGGTCGGCCAAGTTGCACCGCGNACATTGATCCTGTGCCATGGCGACCCAGAGGCNCGCNTTTGGTTCGAGGAACACGNNCTNAACCGTTGGCCTAATATCAAAATNCTCCAGCCTTCACCCGGCGAAGNGGTCGAAGTATAAAAAACGGCNNCGAAGAGTCGCTTGCATTNCTCTTCGCCGCCTTGNGNAACGCAGTCTGAGCAAACTATTGTTCCCCTTNATNTTCCNCCCAAATTAACATCGNACTAAATTCACCGATTAAAAAAGAAACCCTTGGCCAAGCGATGTCCCCTTGGCCAAGGGCAGAAATGATTAAGAACTGTAACCGGACTCGCCGTGACTGTTCAGATCAAGACCTTGATCCTCCTCATCATCAGATACTCTACATCCACCGGTTAACGCACCGGCAATTTTAAATGCAACTACGGAGACAACNGCACTCCAAATTATTGTTACAATGACACTTTTTATCTGAGCAATAACTTGAGCACCGATACTATCAAGTTCCAACCCGGCCCCTCCCATGCTTTCAGCAGCGCAGACTCCGGTTAAAATGGCGCCTACGATTCCACCAATACCGTGCACACCAAAGACATCTAAACTATCATCATAACCAAGAGACTTTTTCATTGAAGTTGCGCAAAAATAGCAAACTACCCCAGATGCAAACCCGATAATTAGTGCTCCGATCGGACCAGCCGAACCGGACGCAGGGGTTATAGCAACCAATCCGGCTACTGCACCTGTAGCAATACCTACGGCAGTTGGCTTGCCCGTTTTAATCCATTCAACAATCATCCAAGTGAATGCTGCAGTGGCTGTAGCCACTTGAGTTACTAACATCGCCATTCCTGCCGTACCATCGGCAGCCAATTCACTACCGGCATTGAATCCAAACCAACCGACCCAAAGCATGCTGGCACCAATAACTACTAACGGAACACTATGAGGAGGTATCTGAATCGAACCGTAGCCTTTTCGCTTTCCAAGCATATAACAAGTCACTAGCCCAGCAATTCCGGCATTGATATGAACAACTGTTCCCCCCGCAAAATCCATTGCGCCCCATCCTGCAATCAACCCGCCACCCCAAACCATGTGCCATACCGGTAAATAAGAAAATGTAAACCAAAANGTGCAAAAAACTAACACCGAACTAAATTTCATTCGCTCAGCAAAAGCTCCCACAATTAGTGCCGGTGTGATAATCGCAAATGTCATTTGGAAAGTAAAAAAAACTGACTCGGGAATACTCCCATCGATAGTATCAACTCCAACACCCTTTAANAATACTTTACTGAAATCACCTATGAAGGCATTCCCTTCACCATATGCCAAAGAATAGCCGTAAACCAACCAGAGAATGGTCATCAAGCAAGTGATTGCAAAGCATTGAACAAGAATAGAAAGCACATTCTTTGCTCTAACTAACCCTCCATAAAACAAGGACAAGCCTGGAATCGTCATAAACAGCACCAACACTGTGGCCACTATCATCCAAGCGGTATCTCCTGAATTGAGTGTTGGCNTTTCTTCGGCAACCTCAGANGGAGCACTCTCAGCTGCTGCCTCCTGGGCCGTTAATGTTTCAACCGGTAACAATGTTACCGCCAATACGAAAAGCACACTTGCCAGTGTGCCGAATAATGTTTTTTTCTTCATGCTCATTATTTCAGTTATAGACGCTGCCTAGTCATCGACAAATCGCAAGCGCACAAGCGAAATCATGTCTTCTGANCACCAGCGAATTATTCTTTAGCACACCGCTTGCCAATCGCTTTTTCCATATTTAAAAAAAAACATCTTAATTATTATCTATAAGAGATTTACGAATTTTATTTAAGCAGTGAATTGGNGCTTTATAAANTATAATTAATTGTCCATTTTTTTTCGGATTGTTCAATTTGAAACAGTTTTAAAGTATCTACAGTTTTGCAGTCGACCCCAATGATATAAATAAGATCGTGATAACCCACTCGACAAAAAAAGGGAGCCGACACCTGCGGCTCCCTTTTATAATAAGCTATATGTTAATCCTTAAACAGGCACAGAGGCCCCAGATGGAACAGGAGCCTGCGTNTAGGCCGGCTGACCGTGCTCGGTAAGGTCCAACCCTATTACTTCATCTTCTTCAGTTACTCGTACACCAATAGCGGCTTTAATTNCGCTAAAAACAATAAATGAAAAGGAGAACGCCCAAATGCTAATAGCAGCCGTTCCCATCAACTGAGTGATAAAACTGTGATCGGCGTTAGTTGAAAAAATTCCAACCGCCAAAGTTCCCCAGATACCACAAATACCATGTACAGAAATAGCGCCTACTGGATCATCGATTTTGATCCGATCGAAGAAGACAATAGAGAAAACAACAATCGCACCAGCAATGGCCCCAATAAGAATTGAGGAGCCCATACTTACTGTATCCGCTCCGGCAGTTATACCCACCAATCCAGCTAAGATGCCATTTAAAGCCATGGATAAATCAGGCTTNTTAAGGAANANCCAAGAAANNATNATAGAAGCAATNGCACCNGATGCCGCTGCTAATGTAGTTGTACATATTACAAAAGAAACCGCATAAGGATCCGCACTCAACACAGATCCACCGTTAAAGCCAAACCAACCGAGGAAAAGCAAAAACACGCCAATNGTNGCTAAAGGCATGCTGTGACCAAGAATTGGCTTTATTTGACCATAAGTGTACTTCCCATTTCTGGGACCAAGAATCATCACGCAAGCCAAAGCCGCAAACCCTCCGAAGGCGTGTACAATTGAAGAACCCGCAAAATCATAAAAACCGGCGGCATCCAACCAGCCGGTGCCCCACTTCCAACTACCTGAAATTGGATAAGCAAAAGCGACAAGTAAGGTTGCAAAAAGCATGAAAGAGGGAAGTTTTATACGCTCGGCCACAGCACCTGAAACAATGGTGGCACCTGTAGCTGCAAACATTGCCTGAAAAATAAAATCAGTCCACCAAGTATAGCCTGCATAATCTGCTGTGAAGTTGGCTTTAATCGATTCAGCGCTATCTAGAACCCCACCTCCAAACCAAGATCCCATTGCAAACCACCCATTCCAGTCTCCCTTCCCATCAACTATCATTTCACCAGGATACATGGCATTGAAACCCCAAANAGCATAGGTTAAAACACCAATACTGATTATAAATACATTTTTAAATAAAATATTTGTTGTGTTTTTTGATTGGGTTAACCCTGACTCTAAAGTAGAGAATCCNAGGTGCATAATAAAAACCAAGAAGGCNGCAATAAGTATCCANAGATTACTTGTCTCAAACGTNGACGTTGCATTGCCCTTTATCTATAAAATCACTGTAACCGATCATTGGATCCGAAACAGTTGATGCATTGTCTGCCAAGATTGTTTCTACCGGCAAAAATATTGCCGCCAATACGAAAAGCGCACTTGCAAGTGAGCCCAATAAGTTTTTTTTCTTCATGCTAGCTTTAATTGGCTTGCGCATATCAANAATCAATTCNTGTCAATTTGCACAAACATATNTCCATTTAGCATCGGCCTTGCCAAACATGATTTGAATTAAGATGAAAGAGCCCTTAACCCATTGAAGAATAATTAATTAAGAAAAAGAATTACCTGCGGAAAACAGGCTATCCACCTATGCTTTCATGTGTTTTTTTTTTCGCAGTGCGCGTTTTGAAACAGTTTGACCTGACACAGGTCTTACACACCTGTATCAAACNAAATTCAAAGGTCAAAACGCTAACAGCCCATCATCNAGCACCACTTGGCTAGTTCTATTTTTCAACCCAATAGTCAACCACAAACACGTCCTCCACTACCGGCCCTACCAATTCAACGAATTTTTTATGTTCGGGATGGACAAGGTATATGTCGCGNNCTTTTTCTGAATTAAATGTGATCAGGTAACAGTGATTAAAGCCCTTGTTCAGTCCCTCTGGACTATTGTTCAATCCTTTCTCAAAAGCCTTGATTTCCTTGATTTTNTTTTCCAGCCGGGCAAAAGCATTCTCCACTTCCAATATCTTCGCCTTGGACACCTCGGACTTGTACTTGAAACAGACGAAATGCCGCAGTTGCTTCGCCTTGGTCTTATCCTTGTCCTCAGCCTCAACAGTCATGCCCGTACTCATTATACCAAGCCCGAAGGCTAGACCAAAAAGTCGTNAAATATTTTTCATGATGCAAAAACAAAGCAGAGCCTCCCAAAGCGATGACACAAGTGCAAGTACTGCCTTGCCGATATAAAAAAACAAGGCTTGAACACCGTGTTTGCTATTGTCAATATGCCTATCGCTTTTGGTTGCGCGGTTAGCTCAGTTGGTAGAGCACTACCTCGACACGGTAGGGGTCATTGGTTCGAGCCCAATACCGCGCACCATCTNNTNAAAGTTTCCCTTNGG
>PBKH01000048.1 GCA_002721375.1 Verrucomicrobiales bacterium | reverse complement strand
AACGACTCAATCGGCGAGTTAGCATCAAGCACACCAAGCTCGGCAAGTTGATGTGTGCGAAATGCCTCATTATTCCAGAACAGATCGCAACGCGGATGGCTTTTTTCGGCAATCAAGCGGTTGACTAGTCCCACCGTCTTGACAGCTTCGCTGTCGTAAACAGCACGCACTCGAACCCCAGCTTCCCTCTCGAACTGCTCCAAAATCGGCTCCGCATAAACCTGATCCTGAGAGGTATAAACCGTGACTGAGCCTCCCCCGGAAGAACAACCCGTGAGCAACGCGACACTTAAAAAACAGATGATTTGCAGCTTGGCGTTCATACAGTACGGCGATGGTAAAACCACCATTCGAACAGGACGAAACCGAGGCACAGCATTGCAAACCAACGCCACGCCTCCTTGTCAGCGCTCACCGGCACGGACGCCTCAACCATACCGTACTCCCCCATCTGCAACACCTCACGAGAGCTGATTCGGCTCTCCTCCCGGTCGAGCAGATTCACGCAAAACCGCAGCGTGCTGGTGCCAAACGACGCAATGTAAACACCCTGCTGTTCCGTATCACCGAAAACCAGCTCACCGCTCGCGGTGGTCTTGGTTTCCCGCGTTGAGCCGTCCGGAAGTTGGATATTTACCGGCGTTTCTGTGTTTGACAAGCGCACGTGAAACGGCTCACCGACAAGGATACTAGTAAGTGGGGCAGGCTTAAGCCAAGCAGCAGCATTGGCGATAAAAATTGGGAATGAAACTCGCAACGGCCAAGTACTGTCTAGCGGGTTAAAACCGATCCAAATAACGCGTTGGCCATCGTTTTCGCCAGCTGCTACGAGTGGCGCAGACGGCGACTCGACGAGCGGAGTAAGCCATGTGGGCAGTTTGGCGGTAAGCGACTTGACAATCTGTATATTATCGAAATTGACGTAGCGTAACAGTGGATGGTTACTCTTCCAGTCCACGATCGGTGGACCTTCGATCGAGCCATTTGGCCAGAACCAATTGGTCGATTGCGTATGGATTGCAAACACATTACCGCTTGGCCAAACACTCGGCACGACGTCGTCCAACACTACAAAATCAACCGGTGGCAATAGATCGGAAAGGTTAGCAGTGACGGCGAGGTCGAGCTTCGGCACGCTGCGAAACGCCCGCTCGAGTAACTGATTGCCCTTCGTAACCAACAAAACGCGTGTATCGCGCCGGGCTAGGCTCAGGGCCGTGGCGGTGTTGTCCACGGCGAGTGCATCCTCATTCTTTAGAAGCAACCGGAAAACGCCATTAGTACGATCATTGGCGACAAAAACAAGCGACGCAGTGTTAGTCGCACCGACGCTAACACTCCGGCTACCAACGAACCTCTCATTGAAAAATAGCGAAACTTCACTCGCGATCGGTTTAGTCGAAGAGTTGGCCACTGTCGTGAAAATCGACTGCTCCCCCGAAAGCTCCGGATGCGGCCGCACCTCGAGCGACACGATGCCTAAATTGTCACCACCTTCACCTACTCGGTGATAGGACAAGTTCAAGTCCTGTAACTCGAACTCGTCCAGATCCGGAGATGCCCCATCGCTGAACAAATGAACCTCGGCCTTGGCCCTGTTTCGCGTCAGGTTTTTGGCTAGCTTGATCGCGTCCAACAGGCGAGTCGGCGAGTCGGTCGCCCGCACTTGGCCAAGCACGGAGCGTAATGCCGACTTGGAACTCGTGGGCGACTGGCGCACTTCGGTCACCGCGCCGGCGAGCAGCACCACCATGCGATCGTTATCGAACATCGAGTCAATGACTTTGGAAAGGGCAGCCTTAGCTTGACTAAGCCGACTGGGCGAAACATCGGTCGCCTGCATTGACGCAGACACGTCCAGAATAGTAACGATGAACCGGCCACCCTCCATTTTCCCAGCGAAATACGGACGGGTCAGTGCAAACACAGCCAGCGCCAGCAGGATGAGCTGGATGATAAGCAGCCAGTTGTGACGTAGTTTCTGAAACGGCGAACTGGCTTGTGTCTCGTTGAGAAACCGATCCCAAAGCACGGTGCTAGATACCAACCGCTCCACCCGCCGACGCTTGAGCAGATAAAAAATAACGACAACCGGCAGAGTAATCGCGAATGCAATCGCCTCAGGCGTAAGAAAACTCATCTCCAGATGCCCCCAGTGCGCATGGCCTTTAGTAGCAAGTCATCAATCACAGTATCGGAACGTGCCAAATGGTACCGCACGCCACGCGCACGGCAAAACTCCTCCAGTCTCTGGCAGTAATTTCGCACTGTGGCCTGATAGGACTTGAGCCGGTATTTACCGAAGGTGACTTCCTGTTCGCCACCGGTTTCAGAATCAATAACCTTTAAATCGCCATAGTCGGTCGGCTCGATTTCCTCCGGAGATAGAATTTGAACAATTTGAACCTCCGAGCTGTGATGGATCAACGACTTTAGCCCCTCCTCATATCCAGATGGGTCGAGGAAATCGCTGAGAACGACCGACACACCGGGCACACGATGCTTCATCGCACCAAGTCGAAGCGCCTGGTTAAAGTCCGCCATACCGCTGGCCTTGAGTCTAGCCAAGTTCTCAAAAAAACGTAATGACGACTTGCGGCCACGCACCCGACTCAACTCACCGGCGATAGCCACTTGGTCGTCGGCCAGAGGAAATGGCTCGACCGTGACGCGGTCAAAACCGCACAAAGCCACGTAGCCGACTGCTGCAGCGACCTGGCGGGCGAAGTCAAACTTGGACGCCTTACCAAATGACATCGACTCGCTGGCATCGAGAAATAGAGTGACCGGTAATTCGCGCTCCTCTTCGTAGAGCTTGAGAAAAAGCCGATCGAGGCGGCCGTAGATATTCCAGTCGATTCGGCGAAGGTCATCTCCGGGAACATAATTTCGGTAATCGGCAAACTCGACAGATTGGCCGTGCGCACCGCTACGACGATCACCTTTGACACTGCTCTTTGAACGACGGCGGACGAACAGTTGCAACTGCTCAAGCCGTTTCAACAAATCCGGGGAAATCAACGCCGCCATGTCCACGGAACCATCCGGGCGAATGCTCACCGCCAATAGTTAAAATAGCAAGGCCAAGCGATAGATGGCTTTATGGCTTGTAAGCAAACCAAGAAGGCCAATCCTCAGAGTCCGTTACATGAACATCCCAGCCATCCCGTACAGCAAATTCTTTCACCGCCCTTTGCACACCGAACATACCTATTAATGATTCATCCGTCGTATTATAAATATTTCCATCGTTGACATAATCATGCCCACAAATGATTCCTCCCACTTTGACCTTCGGAATCCACAATTCGATGTCTTGCTTAACGGCTTCGTAACGATGATCCGCGTCGATGTAACAAAAATCCAAAGTGTTGTCTGGCATGGCATCTGCCGCCTGCTCGGATGTCATACGCCATACAATAGAGCGCTCGCCAAAAGGTCGCAATCGGAGTGTTGTGCTAGCATAAAGAAGGATTTGTTTATCATCAGTTCTGTTGGCGATGTCGATATATTCGCTGGCATCGAAGTTTTGCCAAGCATCAATTGAAAAGAGATTTGAACCTTTCCATTTTTTTAAAATGTGTTCGGAAAAGACACCCTCTTGAACACCAACCTCGGCCCCCGTTCCGGTCAAACCGCACTTATTCAAAAACGCTGGGAAATCATTTCGTGTTTCAATATTCAATAAATCGTTCATTTCATGATACGATCAATCAGATAACTTGTCTGTTTCTCCCACGACCAGTCCTGCATGAACTTGATCGCTTGCTCTCCTCGATGTTCGGCCTCAACGCGGTCCGTGTAAATTCTCTCAAAACATTCGACTACCTCAGCCACATTCGACTCACCCCAATCCTTTGTACCAGCATAACCGGCCGTAGGCGTGACCTCTCTTTGCTCTCGCAGTGGATAACAGTTATCATCTTGAATAAGGTCAAGGTGACCCGTGTTGGCGGAGAGGATACAGGGTATTCCGCTTGCCATCGCCTCCATCGCCACTAAGTTAGTGCCACCCTCGCAACGGTTTGGAAAAACAGCAACATCCACTTGTGAGAAAAGCTTGGGCATCAAGTGATTAGGCACCAATCCAGAGTCGTGAAATTGATTCACTGGAATGCCATTTGCTCCCGCCCACTCAGGGAAGCCTTGCGACCCATCGATTGTTTTTTTAGGTACACCATCGACCAAACCACTCCGCACAATACCAACCATGGTTTCTGGCCACGGATTGTTCCAAGCCGTCGCTAGGATGGCATCCGGATGGGTCTTGGCAAACTCACGAAATGCCGCCACAACGATATCCTGTCCTTTACGGTATTCGAGCTTACCTCCTGAGAAAACGACAAATTTTTCATTGTCCAATTTTCTTGAGGGAGAAAACAATTCAAGGTCAACACCCTGAAGAAACGTGTCTACGTTATCCAATCCGTGCTGCCTGAGCACCTGATTATTCCAACTCGATCCCGCAAAAATTGTTTCAAACTGCCTAGCATTCTCGGTCGTGTATTCGTTAGGTGAATTATCTTCAAAAAAAATGATGGAATAATTGGAACGACCAATGCACTCCAACCGATTTGGCCGGGCCATTCCTTTAGTATGAAAAAAATTCCCGAGGGAATGGATCACGGGAAAGTCGCAGTGCAGTCGTCCCTCCTCGCAGTCTTGTGTTAACTTGGTCACCTCCTTCTCGCGGCGATCCAACTTAGCCACAAAATCCTTTAAATCCTCCCTAATAGATTCCAATTGTGCACTGGGACACAGAGGGACTGCCTTGAAACGACCGTCGTTTTCAATGGCTTGTGCCATGTTCAACCCGGCAATCCCCCAACCAGAAGTGAGGCTAAACTGCCAGTTCAACCCTAGCCACTGATTCGTCGCTGCCTCGCTTACATTATTTAAACCCATTTAATTTCAACTGATTATTGGCCTTTCTGGCTTGTTTTTTGCTTTACCATTAGGTCTTGGCGATCAAAACCTGCCCAGAACCCGCCGGCCTCGGTTCAACTTCACACCTGACCGATCCAGCCGCATTGGTGCTTCAAGGCTTGAAACACATTAAAAACGGCCTTTTGGAGCCGGCCCATATGTGCCTCAAGCAAGCACTCGAAATTGCCCCGGAAATACCCGATATCCACTTTGGTCTCGGCCTTTTCGCGGAAGAAATGGGAGATTCCAATTTGGCACGCCAACATTACCTGCAGGCTGTACAGCACGATCCAAGCCATGCTCAGGCACGAATTAATCTTGGTCTACTACTAAAACAAACCGGTGCGCTCGACCAAGCCGAAGAACAATTTCGCCATGCCATTGACTCGGACCCCAACCTACCTGAGGTTCATGTGAACTTAGCTAACCTTCTACAAAGGAGCGGTCGCACCATAGAGGCAGAAGAAGCCTATCGCCGAGCCCTAGCAATAGAACCAGTGTTACCAGAAGCACACAGGAATCTCTCTTCCGTGCTATTGTGGCAGAACCGACTTGCCGAAGCGCTGCAATTTGCACTTAAAGCCCAGCAGTTCGACCCGGACCATGCGACAACGTACAACACAATAGGTGCGATTTACAAAGCTACTCAGCAATCCGATAAGGCGGTAGATTGTTTCCGCAAGGCTATCGACGCCGAACCCGATAACGCGGGATACTATGCGAATCTTGCAGGAGCTCTTGTCGATGCACGCCAGCTAAACGAAGCTCATGAACAATACTGCAGAGCAATCGATATGGATGACGAACTGCCTGATGCACACTACGGGCTTGGCATGCTACAACTACTAGAAGGGAACTTCTCCAATGGCTGGGAAAACTACATGTGGCGCTGGCGCACTGTACAACAACAAAAACGTCATCAAGATAAACCAGAGTGGGATGGAAAACCGGCACCGAACCGCACTATTCTTGTTCATTGCGAACAGGGACTGGGCGACTCTATTCAGTTCGCCCGTTACCTTCCATCGGTTACGCAACATTCAAACAAGGTCATACTAGAATGCCCACCCGAGGCCCAACGGCTGTTCAAGTCCATTCCCGGTTTAGCTAATGTAGTGACCCCAACTGATACAACTCCAGATTATGATATACAAGTCGCCTTGCTTGACCTACCTCGAATTTTCGGAACTACCATCAATTCAATTCCAAGCGAGGTGCCTTACCTGCGGGCACCGATGGAAAAACAGAATGTGCCTGACCTTTCAAACGAAAAATTAAAGGTCGGACTCGCATGGGCCGGCAACCCCAACCATAGGAATGACGCTATTCGCTCGATGCAGTGGCCCGATTTCCAAACTCTGCTTGAGACCGATTCCGTCCATTTCGTCAGCCTCCAAATCGAGCACAGCGATGCAGCGAGCATAACGCTTGGCCAAGTGGCACACGCCACCAACGCCGCGCCGTATTGCACCGACCTAGCAGCAACAGCAGCGATCATTAACCAACTTGATCTCGTCATAGCTGTGGACACCGCTATGGCACATTTGGCCGGCGCATTGGGCAAACCAATCTGGCTACTGCTACCGTTTGCATCCGAATGGCGTTGGCTCGTTGATCGAGATGACAGCCCATGGTATCCAACCATGCGCTTATTTCGTCAACCCCGCCCAGGAGACTGGACAGGTGTGATCGTCAATGTAACTGCAGCGCTTAGGCAACAACCCTCCCCGACTGCCTCCCGCTATATGGCTAACGCCATCGAATACCAACAACAGGGCCTGCTTGACCAAGCGATCGAACAATTCCATCTCGCCTCCGAAGCCGACCCAAAAAACACTACTCTTATACGATTGCTCGCTAGAGCTCTTCACGAATACGACCAAGTTGACCAAGCTCGGGCTTGCCTCGACCGGGCCATTAAGTTGCAGCCGGAGGACCCAGAAAACCATCATGACCTTGGCCTACTGCTCTCCGAGCTTGATCAAGCAGAAGAAGCGTTAGCTCACTACCATCGCGCCATCGAGTTGCAGCCCAACTGCGCCGACTTTCAGTTTAACCGTGGCAACGCCCACTACGCACTTGGCCAAATGGCTGATGCTCGTCACGACTACGAGCATGCGGCCAAACTCGATCCCAGCCTCGCCCCCGCACACTTCAACCTCGGCCAGATCGCGCAGGATGAAGGCGACTACCTCACCTCCGCACAGGCTTACAAGAACGCGATTGACCTAGACGCAAACTACACCGACGCCATGGTTAACCTCGGCCTAACACTCCGAAAACTTAAGGAAACCGAGCTGGCAGAGGAATGCTTTTGGCATATCCTCCAGCGCCAACCTAGACAACCGATGGCAGGCGTCAATATGGCTAAGCTACAGCTTGAGCGTGACGACCCAGAAGCCGCCGAAACCACCTGTCGCTCTGTGATTGAGCAACATCCGAGGAATCCCGAAACGCTTCTAAACCTCGGTGTTGCGTTGCAGGCGCAAAATCGCTTGGAGGAAGCCATCACCGTTTTTAATGAATACATCGATGTCGAACCACAAAACCCGAACGGCCCGTTCAATCTCGCAATCGCCGAGTTAGCCGCAGGACGCTGGAGTGACGGCTGGCAACATTACGAGGCGCGTTGGCAAATTGATAATTCGCTCTTCGCACCGAGGCATCCCAACATCCCGCGCTGGACAGGCGAGACACTCACCGGCAAGACACTGCTGCTTTTCTGCGAGCAGGGCTTTGGCGACACGCTACAGTTCTGCCGTTATGCACCCCTCCTAGCCAGAGCTGGTGCGCGTATAGTAATCGAATGCCAGCCAGGATTGCGTACACTCTTGAAAACTCTCCCCGGCGTGGCACAGGTGTTCGAGCTGGGCGAAACGGTGCCACCCGCCGACCTCGCGCTGCCTATGATGAGCGCACCATTGGCTTTTGACACTTCGCCAGAAACTGTACCCAACGGGAACAATGGCTGTTATCTTTCAGCAGATCCGTCGGATGTAATATCCGACAGTGAATTGCCTAAAATTGGGATCGTCTGGGCTGGACGAAGCCGATCGTGGGCCAACAACCGTTCACTACCGGCCGAACTGCTCACAGACTTGCTCAGCACGCGCGGAGATTTTGCCTGGTTCAATTTACAAATGGATCCAAGCGATAAAGCCCGTATCATCATCGATTCCATAGACTGTATTACCGATCTCTCACCGCACATCAGCGACTTCGCCTCAACCGCACGCCTTATCGAGTCGATGGATCAGATCATAACCGTTGACACAGCCGTGGCACACCTCGCTGGCGCTCTGGGCAAGCCAACTTGGATACTACTACCATTTGCCGCCGACTGGCGTTGGCTACTCGGTCGCGACAACACACCGTGGTACCCAAACACGAGGCTGTTCCGGCAGCAAAACCGGGGCGACTGGCCCGAACTGATCGGCCGAGTCGCTACTGAACTCCATCGCTTAGTCAAGCGTTAGACTGACTTCCTTGGGCGGTCTTTTTTAGCGGGACGATTTTTTGCGCGCTTGCCCCCGTTAGGCTTGGCACCTTTTCTTATGGCCTTTTCCCTTGCCTCCTTTTTGCGCCTAGTATCGTCACGGATTTTTTGGGTCTCACGCTTGGTAACCTTTTTACTGGTGTTACTCTTTTTTGTCGTCTTGCGCCGAACAGGCTCGATGCTTTTGGGACGCGGCTTGGCGACAAGCCTGATGTGGCATCCCTCGAACCCAAATGCCTTGCGCAGCACGCCGGTGAGATAGCGTGTATAGTTGTCGCTCATCAATTCCTTGCGATTGACGAACAACAGAAATGTCGGTGGTCTTGAGTGTACCTGCGTAGAGTAATAAAGTTTTAGCCGGTGCCCCTTGGAACTGGGCGCTGGGTTGCGCTCCAATGCGGACTGCAGTGTGCGGTTTAGCAGGCTCGTCGGCGTGGTTTTCTGGAGCTGCGAACTGACATAACGGATCGCCTCAAGCAAGCGGTCGAGTTGGAACCCCTCGATCGCCGACGTAAAAATCACTGGCGCGTAATCGATGAAAAACAAGTTGGCCTTCACCCATTTACCGAACTCGTCATACATCAATGCCTCCTGTTTTTTGCGGCTTAGCTTGCGACCGCCCTGCCTGGCACTTTTTCCGGCCTCCTTCTTTCGTGCATTCTCCAGCGCTATCCGGAACAGATCCCACTTGTTGACGACGATGACGCAAGCACAGCCGACCTCAGTTATGCGGTCGCAGATTTTTTTATCCTGCTCGGTGATGCCCTCGGCAGCGTCCATGACCAGGACAGCGAGATCGCATCGCTCTATGGCCTTTTCGGAGCGATTGACGCTGAAAAACTCGATCTCGTCCCGGATACGTCGCCGCTTACGGATTCCGGCGGTATCTATAAGATTGTAGCGCTGACAAACGCCGTTGCTCTCGACCTCAAACGGCACATCGATGGCATCGCGCGTGGTGCCGGAGATATCAGTGACGATTACCCGCTGTGATCGGGTGAGCGCGTTGATGATTGACGACTTGCCAACATTGGGACGGCCAACGATAGCAATATTCAGCGGTGACTCCGATTCATCCGACTCCTCCGGCTTGGCTAAACGCTCCGGCAGCAGGCCAACCGCCTGACCAATCGGAAGGTCAATACCCCGCGCATGCAGTGCACTGACCGGGAAAAGCCTTTCGAATCCAAGCTCAGCAAATTCATCGACACCAGACTCATGCGCTGCGGTGTCGACCTTATTGACGATCACGAAAACAGGCTTACCGGCCTCGCGTAGCATCTTGGCCACCTCAAGATCCATCGGCACAACACCCTCCTGTACACTGACAACAAGCAAAATCACGTCTACATCCTCGAGTGCAACCTCGACCTGAGTGATGATTTCCCGAGCGAAATCATCCCCACCCAGCTCGCCTTTGAGAAGGCCAACGCCGCCCGTGTCCACCAGCGTGAAAGTGTGCCCGAGCCAATCGACCTCGGCGCTGAGCCGGTCACGCGTGACGCCAGGACGATCATGCACGATTGCAATCCGCTTGCGCGCAATACAGTTGAATAGGGCCGATTTCCCAACATTGGGCCGGCCGACGATGGCTACTACTCCCGGCACGCCGCTGTTGTAGCTGGTTAGCGAGGCAAGGGCGAGACAGTGCTTTTTTATGAATCGCCAACTGGCCCAATTCGTGAACAATGCCCACCCCGGAATGAATCTGGCCGAGCGGACCCAAGTCACCTTCCAACTCGAGCAACGCCGGGCTATCAGCAACGGCATCCTCGAGACCGCCGGGACCACGTTCCTAGTCTTGACCGTNGTCAAGGGATTCGGGGAGACAGGGCCGGTAGCCAAGGCTCTGGNCGCGACAGCTGCCAGCGTAGGCTTACTGCTTACACCGGTGATTGTCACTGGGGTTCAANCGTTGCGACTACCCGCCGCCAAAGCAGCCGCTAATATGGCACTTTGTGGCGCGGCGCTCTTTTTCATGATGGCTGCCTTGCCGTGGTTACCATTGTTTACACTAGGAAGCATCATAGCAATGTCATGCTCAACCGGATCGATCCCTCTACTCACGCAAGTTTTTCGTGACAATTACCCCGACGCCAAGCGCGGACATTATTTTGCGCGTTCGGTATCATTTCGAGTTCTGNCGGCAGGATTATTCAGCTTTCTCGCAGGGTGGATACTTACCCAAACTAGCGCCGCCGCGCAAAACAGCCTTGGTAGTTATCGCGGGCTTCTGGTGATCTTCGGGCTCGCATTCTTGGGATCCTGGCATTGCCTTAGAAGGCTGCCGTCCAGTCCACTTGAAGGCGATGCTGGAGGCCATCCATTCCGGGCACTGCGTTACGCACGAAGCGACCGACTTTTCCGTCATGTGCTGATATGCTGGATGATGATGGGCTTTGGAAACCTNATGATGATCCCGATNCGTGTCGACTATCTGGCCAATCCAGTTTACGGCTTGGAAAAAAGCGAATTTGTCATCGCTCTGCTTACACTCGTAATCCCAAATGTTTTCCGACTCCTCCTTAACCCATTTTGGGGATGGATGTTCGACCGCATCAACATCTTCCTGCTTCGCGCTGTTTTAAACTTGTTTTTCGCAGCTGGCATTCTNGTTTTCTTCAACAGCAACACGATGACTGGCATGGTNATCGGGCAGATATTCTTTGGCATTGCNCACGCCGGCGGCGACATCGCCTGGGGCCTTTGGGTAACCAAACTCGCGCCATCCAACCGAGTGGCCGACTACATGTCGGTNCACACATTTTTTACCGGAGTCCGGGGAGTGCTTGCGCCAGTGATCGGATTTAGCGTTCTGGCTTCCGGCTTGGCCATCGACANCCTTAGCTCGATGAGCGCAGGACTGATCNTCCTATCCGCCATCCTATTGATACCTGTTATCCGGGATACACGTAATACAGCCCCAGATAATGACATATAGTTTTCCTTTTCACAGATTGGCTAAGCAGGCAAAAGGTTAATTCGTTGTATCGGCGATACGCCAGAGATACCAAGCGGCAGCGGTACGGTACGGCGCCCAACATTCACCTGCTGTAAGCAACTCTTTCGGATTTGGCATCNTGACCAAACGCTTGGCCAAAGCGAAGCCTTTTTGGACTCCGTAGTCTGTCGCAGGAAGCACATCGGGACGCCCCAAGCGGAANATAAGCAGCATCTCTACTGTCCAGCGGCCAACACCCTTGATGGAGGTCAGTTGCTCGACTAACTCGTCGTCACTCATACGGTTGGCCCGGCGTGAGTCAGGCACTATGCCGTCCTTTTCAGCTTTAGCGATGTTACAAATATAATTGGCTTTTTGGCTGGAAAGCCCAACACCTCGCANTCGCTCAAACGGCATATGCAGTACCCGTTGCGGTTCAGGGAATTTACGGCCCGGGAAAAGGTCGAGAAACCGGCTGAAAATGATTGCCGCAACTTTGCCAGTAAGCTGCTGGTAAACAATTGAACGGATAAGTGAAGCGTAAATCGAACGACTCTTGTCCGGTCTCAATTCGAACTTTCCAATGCGAAGGATGACCTGGGCCAAATCGGAATCGACTTTCCGTAGATGATTAATGGCTTTGGCCGGGTCCATGTCCAAGCGCTAGAATCATTGAACTTGCTCGAAGTAGTCAACGCGCAGCCAGTCGGCGATGAGCCCGATTTCGTCGTCGGTCAATATTTTTTTTATGCCAAACGAAGGCATGCGATCGTTGTTGTCAGGNTAAAACTTCTCGTGCTCAGGGTTTTTNACGAAATCAACGATCCATTGGCGTGAACCGTAGTCGGTCAGATCCGGTCCATCGACGTCGGGATCAGGCTCGCCGAATGCGTGGCAGTCAATGCAACCTATATCATCCTCAAAATGGGTAATACCTTTTAAAATCAACGCCGCATCCGCCTCGTCGGCCTCTGTTTGGGAGGGTAATTTAGCCTGAGCGGATAATGCTATGGCGATAGTATCGAGCATCGCACGCTGCTCGGCGTCGTACTTGCGAACCTTTCNGTTGAGAAATTTTTTATACATGTCNCCATCCTTGTGCACCGTACCACCAAAGTAATGTGCGCTGAGATACTGATCAGGATCTAATAAGTCACGAATCCACTTTCGGGTGGCAAAACCCTTGAGGTCAGGGGCGCTCTGCTTTTCCTGCAACAAGGTGCCTNCAATCAAATCGAAAGGCCCATCAGCTTTCGAGTCCAGAATCGACTTCACTGTCTGCCATGGTAACTGAGACCCTGATTGGCGTGCCAACCATCCGGGATGTACCGCATCGCCAGACAACAACCGGTGCGTTATATCTGAACGCTCTGCTAAAGCGTCGAGCGACTCGGCTGTTTCCAGTTCAACGGCCAAGCCATCGTGACCGTCATAACGATGGCAGCTTGCGCAATGCTGGGCAAAAAGACGTGCACCTTGCGTTTTCGGATCGTTTTTCAGCAACGACATTGCAGTGGTCTCGATACCCATTGCCTTAGCTAAAGTAGTCACACGTCGTGCGTCCCGGGCATCGACAAGCACGCCGCGGAGATACATTTCGCTGTTCGGCCCAGCAACATCCTCCTGCTTAGCCAAATACGTCAGTGCACCCGCCCCGCCTAGAAACACAAAGAGTATGCCAACATTAAACACATGTCCCACCTGCCAGCGGCCGATGAACGGCATCAGGCATATCAAGGCAACGGCCATGCCTGGAATGTAAATCGCGCCCCAAACCTCATTCTCCCCGGCAAAAAATGGTAGCTTGAGAAATTGGAAAAGGAATAGAAAATACCAGTCGGGCCGGGCAGCGGAATACGGTTCCGACGGATCAGCCGGCGAACCAAGATGCGCACCGTGAAACCATATTACCACCGCAAGAACAGCCGCCGTCACCGCAAGACAAGCAATAACATCCTTGAAAACCTGATCCGGCCAGAAATAGGCATCACGCTTCTTCACCGGTTCAGCCGGCGTGATCCCGTGACGACGAAACAGATAGATGTGCCCGACAATTAGTATCACCAGCAGGGCTGGCAACACACCGGCGTGCAACGCAAAGAAACGGGTAAGCGTGTGGTGCCCATACTCGGTGCCGCCTATCACGAGTTGCTGTAGCTCTGGTCCAACGAAAGGAACAAGGTTGATAAGATTTGTTGCGACCTTGGTAGCCCAGAAACCCTTTTGGTCCCAAGGCAGCAAATATCCTGTCAGCGAGAGGGCCAGCACTAGCAATAGCAGCAAAACACCGAACCAGTAATTGATCTCGCGCGGTGCCTTATAAGCGCCGTCCACAACGACTTGCATGAGGTGCAATAACAATAGCACCGGCATNATCTGTGCCGTCCAGTGATGGATACCGCGCAGCAGCCAACCTCCTGNCATCTCGTTCTGAATATAATTGACGGACTCCCACGCATCACCGGAACTGGCACTATAGCCCATCCATAGAAATACTCCGGTGATGAACTGAACGAAGATCGTGAACGTGAGTGTGCTACCCCAAACATAGCGCCACCTTGAACCGCCNGGAATGTTTTCAAACAAAGCCTCGCGGGTCAGTCGGCGGATACCGGTACGGTGATCAAGCCAGTCCAGAAGAGCACTCATGAGACCGGAACAGAATGGGTGTGGCCTGGCTGAAAATTCTGGAATTTGACCCATACCTCAGTCTCGTTGCGAACCTCAATTTCTAGTGCATCCATCGGTCGAGGGCTAACACCCTCGACAATGCTACCGTCTAGTTTGAAGTTGCTATTGTGGCATGGACAAAAAAAATCGTTTCGACCGGAACGATAATCGACAAAACATCCCAAATGAGGACAGACGGTATGTAGGGCCTTCGGAACACCATTAACGAGGCGAAGGTAAACAGCACCGATACTGACATTCGGAAAACGATTCCAAGCATCGATCTTATCGGCTACAACCGTAAATTTGGCCGGCTTACCGTCTGCTGGAATCGCATCGATCGAAGTAACCCGAACAAATCCGTCTTTCCCACCCTGTCGGCCACGATTGTGCTTGGTCAAAGGATCCAAATACGACCTCAGCCCAGCTGCAAACGGAACCAAGCAAACCAATGAGCCTAATAACATACAGAGAAACTTAACGAAACTACGCCTCTCCTGAACTGGATTAACAAACTCTTCCTGTTTACTATACTCACTCAAATGGTCGGTTCTATTTGAGGAAGCATCACTGAATACCGGGTGGTTGCACTCGGAACCTCGATCGCTCGAAGATTCTGGTTCCTGAGACTGGGAAGTTTCCTGACCCTTTATCTGCCCGTCAGATTCGCTGTCTTTGGACATAGGCGTACCCAACTGATTTTCCTCATGGTTTTCCACCTTACGAGATGCAGATGATTGTAGCCATGGCCACGAGGCGCTCCTAGTAAAAAATCCTTATAAACCGAATCAGTGCAATTGGCCCAGTCGTTTGGTGTACGATTCCCTTAACTCTCCCAAGAATAATACGGCTACTTCCGTTTCGAACGTAATACCCGTCACGATCAATATCAGGTTTTGTTGAACAAAAGCATAATTTTACCTATGCAAGATTTTATCCAAACGGCAAGCAGTTCACCTGTTTTTTGAAAAACAGGCTGGGATATTACGACTTTTACTCTCATCTTCTCTTCGAAAATTGATGTTTGAAAAAATCTCTATCCACACACCGCGCCAGTTTGTAACAGAAGAATTAAACCCTGGCGATTGGCATTCCCTAGAGCCGTTGTTTGACCAACTCGAGAGGCAAATGGCCGAAGCCAACAACTCAACTCAACTAGAGGAAGCAATCATCAACTGGGAGGAACTATCAGCCGCCATCGCTGAAGAAAACTCCAAACGATACATCGCGATGACATGCAAAACGGACGACAAATCCGCTGAGCAGGCCCATATCAATTTCATTGAGACAGTTGAACCAGAGGTGAAAAAACGCTGCTACTCCCTGAGCAAAGCGCTCTCCAGCCATCCGCATCGTGATGGCCTACCTGCTAAACGATATGAGGTGTTCACTCGCGATGCTGCGCTTGAGGTCGAATTGTTCCAACCCGAAAATGTCCCGCTCGAAACCGAGACAGCCAAAATTGGCCAGCAATACCAAAAACTCATCGGCGGCCTGACCGTAACGTTCGACGGTGAGGAGCGAACCCTCGTACAGATGGGTATTTTCCTTGAGGAACCCGATCGCACCCTTAGGCAGAAGGCATGGGAACTAACTGCTAAGCGGCGGCTTGAGGAAGCAGAAAAAATCGATAACAAGCTGGACAAATTAACCAAGCGGCGAAACCAGATGAGCAGCAATGCAGGCTTCCCGAACTACCGCGACTACGCCCACCGCCGCAAAGGCCGCTTCGACTACACACCGGAAGACTGCCTCGCTTTTCACGATGCTATTGAACAAGAGATGGTGCCACTCCTAAAGGAATTGCACAACGAACGCCGAGCTGCACTGGGCATCGACTCAGTGCGTCCTTGGGACACCGCAAATGACCCGCACGGTCGTTCCCCACTCAAGCCGTTCGACCAAGTATCGAAATTGATCCACCACACGCAGTCAATCTTTGACCAATTGGACAGCGACTTGGCCGGCTGGTTTCGCACCATGCATGAACTTGACCTGCTCGATTTGGCTAATCGTAAAGGTAAAGCACCTGGCGGCTATCAAGACTCATTGGCGGAGGCGCGCATGCCTTTCATATTCATGAATGCAATCGGCGTGCAACGTGATGTCGAAACACTACTGCATGAAGCTGGGCATGCCTTTCACACCATGGCTTGCCAGAATGAGCCGCTTTATTCGTATCGCCATGCGCCGATTGAATTTTGTGAAGTTGCATCGATGGCAATGGAACTACTTGGCGGCGAATACCTCGGCGAGTTTTACGACACTGAGGAAATGCGTCGCGCCCGCATCGCCCATCTCGAGGGTATCGTGTTCGTGTTCCCTTGGATCGCCACGGTGGATGCCTTCCAGCACTGGCTTTACCTCAATCCTAACCATTCCGTTTCCGAACGTGATGCCGCATGGAGCGACCTGATTGATCGCTTCGGAGGCAACGTCAATTGGTCCGATCACGAGATGGCGAAAGCCAAATTATGGCACAAGCAGCTACACATCTTTCTACACCCATTTTATTATGTGGAATACGGCATCGCCCAACTTGGGGCACTGCAGGTTTGGGCCAACAGCAAAAAGGATTGCAGCGGCGCACTGACCGACTACAAGGCCGCACTCGCATTGGGCGGCTCCCGCCCACTGCCAGAATTGTTTGAACGCTGCAACATCCGATTCGACCTCAGCAGCAATACAGTTGCGCCAATGGCAGATCTACTGCGGAAAGAGTTGGATACACTAAAAAACAATCGCTGAACTTTTAATTCAAAAATAAGGGATTCACTGATGTTCAGAGATTATTTAGGGTTCCTTTTTGACTAAATTAATTCATGACAACCCTTGGATCATAAACCTCCAATGTCGGCAATTAGCGGTTGAGTAGCCAGAGCGCGGCAGCGATCAGCGCAGAACCAAGGATCCCAGCAATAATACTCCATAATTGAATCCGCTGCCGCTGCCGACGATTTGAACGCCCCATACCCGGCAGAAGATAATACCGGTGTTCAGGATCTTCTTTACTGTTTTTTCTTCTAATGAAGCCGAACATATAGGCGGGTGGCCATTGGCCAAGGCCGCAAATCCTATGCATCTCTGGACTAATTGACAACTGCGCTTGGCCCTGCAAGGAGTCTTCGCTAATCTGTTGCCGTGAGCTTTGTCGGCTATTTTGAGCAATTGCCAATTGACGCGCTTTGCAGCCGTGCTCGAGACGCCTCCGCTGAAGAGGCATCGACCGCCTTGGCCAAACATGATCTCAGTCTGGCCGACCTCGCCGCCATCCTCTCACCCGCCGCAGCTGATCAAATCGAACATTTAGCCAGACGTGCACATCAACTTACACAGCAGCGATTCGGCAAAGCTATCCGGCTTTTTGCACCACTTTATCTCTCTAACGAATGCATCAACAATTGCAGTTATTGCGGATTCTCACGCGACAATCCGATCCTGCGCGTCACTCTCTCAGTCGACGAAGTCGTTCGCGAGGCCAAAGCGCTATCCAATCAGGGTTTCCGAAATATCCTACTCGTCGCTGGGGAGCACCCAAAATTTGTGTCCAGCGGCTACCTTACTGACTGTGTTTTGGCACTGCGCGACGCCGTACCGTCGATCTCGCTCGAAGTCGGCCCAATGGAAACGGAAAAATATAAAGAACTCGTCAATGCTGGCGCAGAAGGCCTCGTTGTTTACCAAGAAACCTACGATCGCAACATTTACTCAGAAATGCATACAGCCGGTCCAAAAAGGAACTTTAACTTGAGACTTGAGACACCAGAACGCGCCCACGCAGCAGGCTTCCGACGGCTCGGAATTGGGGCGCTATTTGGTCTCGGTGACTGGAAACGTGAAACACTCTGTCTCGCAGCCCATGGACAGTACCTACTGCGAAAATGTTGGAAATCACAACTAACAATTTCCCTGCCGAGACTCCGTCCTTGCGCCGGAGAGTTCGAACCTCTGACTGACTTCAACAACCGAGCCCTAGTCCAAACCATCTGCGCATTGCGCCTATTTTTGCCGGATGTCGGCATCGTTCTCTCCACCCGTGAACCAGCCAACCTGCGAGACAAGCTGATTCCACTGGGGGTCACGATGATGAGCGCTGGAAGCCACACCGAACCGGGCGGTTACACTGGTGCCGGTAATGATAATCTCCACTACACCAAACGCGGACGAATCCAAGAAATAAAGGAAGATACCAGTGAATGGAGTGCCACCGGTCAATTTGACATCGCCGACGAACGTGACCCAAGCGCAATAGCCTCAACTCTAACTCGGCTCGGCTATGAGCCGGTCTGGAAAGACTGGGACACCGCAATCCTTACCAACTTAACAGAAGCAGTTCACGAGTCGAACCGGTGACCTTTCCGCTATCAGCAATTCGGAGTTTTTGCACCCAAAACAACTGACCATTAGCGTCCTCAGCAACGACGAGACCGCGACGCTCGGGCTTAGGTATTTTTTGATTCACAAACAAATCCTGTAGTTTGGTGGTGCCAGCTTGACCGATCGGTTTATAGCGGTCACCAGGCTGCCAATGCCTTAAAGTAATTGATTGCCCGATTGATGCTGCATTAAAGACTTCTCGATTATTCATCTGGCCAAGCTCTCGCCATTTATCAAAGCCTCCAGATAACCGCTCCCACTGGATTTTCAGTCCACCAAACTCTGTTTCGCCCGCCTTACCTGAAAGACTCACTTCGCGCTTGGCTAGCAAGAATTCTGGTTCTTCAACAGCCACATCCACTTTGCCGGCGGCATTCCGTTGCAGGCGCCTGCCAGAAGAAACCTCGATGATGCGGCCCGCCTTGAGACGCAACGACTCCACCAAGTCGAACGTCGGCTCATCACCAAGCCCGAACAGTTGTCGCCGCAAAACCTGCCGTTGAACGGCAACTGACAACTGACCGAACGGCGGTTGACCGGACCAGTCTGCGGCGAGATGGTCGATACAATCTGCCGCATCGCCAGCAAGTTGCATCGTCTTCAATACCTGACGACTCACCGATGAGCCAAACTGTTCAGTGAGTCGTGGTAGCAATTTATGGCGGATGCGGTTTCGAAGAAACCGCGTTTCCTTGTTGGTTGTGTCATTTCGAAACTCGATCCCCTCTTCCGCCACGAATGCAGCAATGTCATCACGACGAATCCCGAGCAACGGACGAAACAATGTCACACCGGGATCAGTTGGTGATGGTGCGATGGGTTTCATTCCGGCCAAACCACGGTCTCCAGCGCCTCGAAGCAACCGCAGAAAAAATGTCTCGACCTGATCATCGGCGTGATGAGCCAGAGCAACCACGGCTTTCAGCCGCTTGGCCAAACGGCCGAAAAAACTGTGGCGCAGTTCACGGGCAGCTGCCTCGATGCCAGCTCCTGTCTCGTCAGCGAATTGGCGCGTGTCGCCAGCATCAGACTCGAACGGGAAGCCAAGCCGATTGGCTATTTGCGCGACGAAGGCCGCGTCGTCTTCGCTCTCCACGCCACGGAGTTGGTGTTTGTAATGGGCAATAACCAACCGCTCACGCAGACCTATTGCTGGAACAGCGAGTAGATGCAGCAAAGCCATCGAATCAATACCACCTGAAACAGCAACGATAATACCGCAATTACCCGGGAAAAAGTTTTGTGCCCGGATAAGCTCGCCAACTCTTTCAGCGAGCGGATGCATTAATCAGTTCTCAACTGTTGCAGTCTCAGGCGGTTTGGACCGGAGCAGCAACAGCCAGTCACCCGGCCCTGGTGATGCGCACTCGATCGCCGTGCCGCGAAGCACAGCCAGCACGCTGGAACGCTCACCAGTACGGGGATTAATCCACGAAGCAATTAACGGCGTGGGCAACCTCGCGACGTTAATCTTGAGACGTTGTTCGACCGGTGTGTAAACGAGCACCAAGCTCCCATCACTGGAACTTGAGGCAGCGGCGTACTCCGATAAAACCTCATCACCAGGCTGCTCTGCCAGCACGCCATTGTCGGGGCGAAGTTTCTGAAACTCGATCGATTGAAACAAAGCCGACAGGTGCGCGACCTGTTCGCCGGCCTCAAAATGGAGCGCATCGCGCCAATCGGGCGGTGTGCCGGCGTGGGGATGGCCTAGGGTAGGAGTTTCGCCGTCACCCCAGTCCCAGACACCAGCCGCCCCGTAGCTCACGCCGGCGGTCGGTGCGTTGAGCAGGCTCCAGTACAGCGCGCGACGGACCCCATACGCTGTGATTGGCTTTTTTTTGCTGTAGCTAGGAACTCCCTCGTAAGCCGGCTCAATGTTCACGACCGGCCGGTGCGGGAGCTTGGCCCAGTCGCGCGAAGCCGGGCCGTGGTGGATCCAGTTGTTGGTAGCGTCGTCGATGTCGTGGCCGCTTTGATAGCCCAGCGCGGTCATCCATTTTTCGTCGCGGAACTCCTCGAACACCCAGCTCTTGCCCTTGGGGTACATGAAAACGGGAAAATGACGTTTGCCGCCGAACACCGCTTGACCCAGGTCACGCCAACGGGCAGCGTTTGTGCCGGAATAGTCCCCGTCACCACCAAGAAACCAAGCGCCGTACGTCGCGCCCCAGCGCGCAACCAAGTAGCGCGCCAGTAAAACGGCTTGGTCATCAGGCAAAATATTCACCGGGTTTTCATCACCCTGATAAGCCCAAAAAAGAACGGGCACACTAAGCAGTCCTGCGTCGTTGATAGCCTCGACTCGGCGATCAAGACGCTGGAAGAACGATGGGTTAACACGGATTTTTTCTTTTCCATTGAATGCCCGGTTGCCATCGACATCGCCGTCCGGCGCGCCACGCCAACTTGTGGCGACCCATTGCACGGATGTGAAGCCTTGCCGCTTGCGCTCGGCCAAATAATTTTTCCAATCGAACTCGTTCGACTTTAGCGGGCCGTTCCATGCTGTATCGGCCATCCAGAAAAACGGGGTACCGTCCTCATGGACAAAATGTCTACGGTCGCGCGACACACGAATTGGACCGTGCCGAGTCAAGGAGCTACGGCCCAACGGGGCCGTACACCGAAACTCGCCGGTGAGATTGTGTAGCCCGCGATTTTCCTCATCGGAACAAGTGATTTTAAACGTCCATTTACCAGCGAGATCGGGCAAAAAACGTATCTTCCAATCATTGCCACCATCCCAGAAACCGTCAATCTCGTGCTCTTCACCTGCGGGGGAAATGAAAACCGCCTTCACCTGCACATCCTGTATCGGGTTGTCGTACGTCTTGAGACTGACTAACTCGCCTTGAAAGCGAGTCCACTTCGGCAAAAGCGGCAGCGTCTCCTGCGCCGTAACGAACGCCGTGCCCAAACTCAGACCAAGAAGGCTAAGACATGGTGCCCATCGGCAACCGAATGAGGATCGATGATTGATGCGCATATTGTGGACCCGACGATGTCAGAATCCGGCCTTAAGCGCAAATGCGATTGCCAACGAAAAAACAATCTGCCAATCTATTTTTTGAATTACCGAGATGGATTCCTAGTCTTAAAAATAGGCCCAGATATTAATCCAGAACATTATGAACAAAAAACTGATCCTTTTAAGCCTTTCATGCACNTTATTGCCATGTTTGGTTACAGCGCAGCATTCACGGATCAGCATAAACAGTGAATCAGGATATTCGATTCAATGGAACGGAAACAACGGGAACCATTTTAACCCTGAAACCGGTGCGGAAAGCCCTGAAAATGATGCTTTTAATGCCTACTCCTTCGCGAGCAGTAATTATTTTCCTGACGGTGAACATGATGCCGCCAATGTCATTGATGGTTACTACGGAAACAGTTCTAGCTGGATTGCCAAACCAAACGATAAAGATCCCTGGCTAGCCTTGGGATGGGATGAAGAGATTCGAATCAGCCGGGTTGCCTGGTCTCGAGACAATGGAGATGACTTGGGTGATTGTTGCGGAGGCCAATTAAAAGACAGAGCAGTAGGTACTTATACGCTTCAGTATACGAATGTGACCGAACCCGACGAGGAAACTGCGGAAGCCAATAATCCCAGCGATGGATGGTTTACGATTGGATCAGTCGAGTACAAGGCCGGAAATGAGAATGCAGAATTCGCATCCTATCTTCACCACCAATTCGAAATACGTAAGGGAAACGATCCAATTTCTCTTACGGGCTTGAGGATTAAAGTTTCAAATGCAGGTATGTGTATTGACGAAATAGAAATAAACGGCCCACCCTCAAAATCCCAAAGCGACTTTATTGATATTAAAGGTTCCGATGGTTTTCAGGTTTTTTGGACTCAAACTAACGGAGACTGGTTTCAGGAAGAAAGCCCGGCACCGGCACGCAGCAACGTTGCGATTTCCTCAAACAACTCGTCCGGCTTTGGCAGTAGCGAACTTGGCCTTGGAACACACCTTATTAGCGCAATCAATGACGGTTATTACTCCCACTCAAAAAGCTGGATTCCAGCCACAGATGATGAGAACCCGTTCATAGGGATCAGATTCAACCAACAAATAAGCATCAAGTCTATCGCATGGGGTCGGGACAATGGAGATGACACGGGAGACTGCTGCGATGGACAGCTTAAAGATCGGTGGCAAGGGGTATACACTATACAGGTGACACAAACAAACGACCCAGGACGAGCAACAGAGGAAACAGGAGAACCAAAAACAGGATGGGCAACTATCGCTTCCATTGAATATAAGGCTGAATCTGATGATTTCATTCCATACCTGCGCCATGAATTTCAAGTCAGTGACATCGACGGTTCATCCATTCCTGCTACTGCGATTCGTATAAAGGTTTCAAATACTTCCATAGCCATTGATGAATTAGAAGTGAACCCTCTTCCTTCAGTTCCAGAAGGCGCAGTTGAAATTTATGAGGAGGAGGGATTTTTGGTGACTTGGGATGGAAACCAAGGAGATTTTTTTAACGCTATTGCGAAGGCAAAGGCCCCAAAGAACAGCGCCTTGGCAAATCAAGGAACTCTGGCCTTTGGCAGCAGTGAGCTTGGGTTGGGTGTTCACCTGATCCGAAACGTAAACGACGGACTATACGGAAACAGCAATAGCTGGATCAGTTCCCTCGGCCTTTCCGGAGAAGCCGGTGAACAAGATGAGTTCATTGGATTGAGCTTTGGAAAAATTATTCCTGTCAGTTCAATTGCCTGGGGTCGAGATAACGGAAACACAGAAACGGATGCCTGTGGCGGAACATGCAAGGACCGCTCTATTGGAATCTACACCATCCAGTATACTTTAATAGATAATCCTGATGAAACAACGGAGGAAACCGATGATGCAAAAACCGGCTGGCAAAACTTGGCTTCGGTGGAATACCTGCCGGACGCACCTCTGGAATTCATTCCCTACATGAGACATGAGTTTAAGATCGGAAGCAGTGATAAAGAGTTGCCTGTGGAAGCTACCGGAATCCGCATTATCGTCTCAAGCGGTATGATCGCGATCGACGAACTTGAAGTTAATTCCACCAACCAAGAACAGGATGAAAATATTAACCCCGAAAAACCAGATGCTAATCTGGTCATCGAAACTGACGACGGATTCGAAATTTTATGGGATAGAAATGAAGGCGACTATTACTCGGACGACGCCTTAGCTGAAGTTCCTGAAAACGACGCCCTTGCTGAAAATGGAACCATTGCCTTTGGCAGTTCGGAACTCGATTTTGGAGTTCACTACATCAGCAATGTCAACGATGGCTTTTACGGTAACAGTAAAAGCTGGATCGCCAAATTCACAACCCCTGCCGATGAAGAGCCATTTATTGGTTTGAATTTCGGTAAAATTGTACCCGTCAGTTCAATTGCATGGGGTCGAGACAACGGAAACAACACCGACGATTGCTGTGGCGGACAATTAAAGGATCGTTCATTTGACATCTACCAACTAGACTATACGACAGTAGACAATCCCGATGCAGACACCTCTGAAGCAGATAACCCGGTTGATGGGTGGGTCCGCATCGGCAGCGTGGAATTCAAAACCGCCAGTGATGCCTTTTCACCCTGGCTCAGGCATCGATTTGATGTTGCATTGAATAATCAACCAATATCAGCCACCGGTATTCGAATCCGCGTTAACTCCAACCAAACCGCCATTGATGAGATCGAGATCAATCCAAAGACGCCTCCGAAAGCAGAAAATCGTTTGAGCGTTGGAATCGAAAAAGGGAACCTGCTAATCTCTTGGACGGGTAATGCAATTCTTGAGTTTAGTGATACCCTTGGGCCTAAGGCAAAATGGACCAAAGTAATGGAACAATCCAATCCATACACCGTTTCGAAAGAAACATCCGATACGGGCTCCAAGTATTATCGAACTAAAAGCGAGTAACACAAAAAGGCAATGAGTGATGACATTCGCAATCGGGGTACAACCAAGGCTTTCACGCTTATTGAATTACTCGTGGTAATCGCGATAATAGCAATTCTCGCGGGATTACTATTACCGGCATTGGCCAAGGCTAAAAGCAAGGGCCAGCACACGGTCTGCTTGTCGAATCTTAAGCAACTGGATCTTGCTTGGATTTTGTACACTGGGGATTTTGATGACTTCCTGGTCTGGAATGATTTGACGTCAAACGGCAGCGGCTGGGTAAGGGGTATCATTGACTACAACCCCAGCAATCCGCACAACACAAACCTTAAAGGCTTGATGGATCCGAAATATGCCAAACTAGCGCCCTACACCCAATCGCCCGGCATATACCGTTGTCCAGCTGACAAAAGCATTGTCAATGTTCGAGGAAAAACGATGCCTAGGGTTCGAAGCGTCTCCTTAAGCCAAGCGATGAATTCCCGTGATGATTGGCTGAGTTTCATTACGAAACGCCCATATCATGTCTTCCGGAAGTTATCCGACATAAACATAATGGGACACTCAAACGCTTACAATTTCATTAATGAACACCCTGATAGCATCAATTTTGGCGACCTAGCTGTAGCGATGAATGATGGTGTCGCACCAACGCGCATTTACATTATCGATTATCCTGCCAGCAATCACAACGGCGCAGGTACAATTTCATTTGCAGATGGACATGCGGAACCTCGTAAGTGGTTCGATAAACGGACGACTCCGCCTGTAAAAAACAAATCCATCCCACTGGTTGTCCCTTCACCCCACAACAAAGACATGGTCTATTTGTCAAGCAAGGCATCAGTTGCAAAACGGCGCTAATCATGTTAGGCACGGCTGAGTTCAGCCGAATCTTCCACACGAATGCAACAACCGCTACAACGGCGTCAATTTCTCATAAACTCCGGTATGGGATTGGGCGGAATCGCGCTAGGCCAACTGGTAGGTGGCCGAGCGGCCAAGCCTCCAATACGGCCAGACATTGCCCCAGCGAAACCGTATGCAGCCAGATCTCCCCATGGCCGAGCTAAGGCACAGCAGGTGCTGGTGATTTTCTGCTCCGGCGCATGCAGCCAAATTGACACTTTTGACCACAAACCGGAACTTATCCGACACCATGGCCAAACACTTCCTGGTTCTGACGGACTAGTTACTTTCCAAGGCAAACAAGGCAATTTGAACCAAAGCCCATGGGCGTTTCGGCCTTACGGCCAAAGCGGCAAATTCATCTCCGATCTCGTGCCGCATATAGGGCAGATGGCGGACGAGTTGTGTTTCATCCACTCGCTCACCGGACGGACGAACACGCACGGCCCTGGCGAAAACTACATGTGCACCGGCTATACGCTGGAGGGATTTCCAAGCATGGGGGCTTGGACAAGTTACGCACTCGGAAGCGAGAATGACAATCTTCCTGCCTACGTCGCAATCCCCGATCCGCGCGGAACGCCGCAGTCGAGTGTCAACTGCTGGGGCGCCGGTTTTCTACCGGCAGCTTTTCAGGGGACAGCCTTTAACGCGGCCAAGCCGATTCAAAATCTCGGCCGACCGGACTCCATCTCGGCCGGCACTGATGCGACGACACGTGCCTTTCTCCGACGAATGAACGAGCGCCACCTCCTACATAATGAAGGCGAATCGGAACTCGCAGCACGCATCGCAAGCCACGAACTCGCAGCACGAATGCAGTTAAGTGTGCCGGAGGTGAGTAATCTTTCCGTCGAACCAGCACACGTGCTGCGGTCTTACGGTGCAGACGATTCGCAAAACCCGCTCAAAGCTGCCTTTGCCCGCAACTGCATTCTTGCCCGACGACTCGTTGAAAAAGGCGTGCGATTCGTGCAATTGTTCAATGGCGCTTACCAAACTGGTGGCGAAGGGGTGAGCAACTGGGACGGCCACAAAGCGCTTGCAAAACAATACGCCAAGCACGGACCCATACTTGACCAGCCAGTGGCCGCACTGTTGAATGACATGAAACAGCGAGGACTACTTGAACAAACTCTTGTTGTATGGTGTACCGAATTCGGCCGGATGCCCACCTTTCAGGCCGGAGCGAGCGGACGCGACCACAACCCGGACGGCTTTACCGCGTGGCTCGCTGGCGCCGGGGTAAAACGCGGATACACTCATGGAGCGACCGATGATTTTAGCTACAAGGCTGCGGAGGATATAGTCACTGTGCACGATTTTCATGCGACGATCCTGCACTTGCTCGGGCTTGAGCATGAACGACTCACCTTTTACCACGACGGTCTCGAACGCCGCTTGACCGATGTGGAGGGTGAAGTTATTCAAGGCGTGCTAGCGTAGTTAAAATCAATGAAACTTTTTTTGGCATCCCTGCTGTTGATTCCTCTTATGTGCAAGGCAGGGCATTGGTCACTAGAACCGGTACGGCGACCGGCGCTTGGCAAAACACACCAAGCGGCCAACGCAGTCGATGTCTTCGTGCTTGCTAAACTCAACGCAGCTAATCTCGCTCTGTCGCGCTTGGCTAAACGATCGGTTCTCATTCGTCGACTTTACCTTGTCATGCTTGGAACGCACCCCTCATCCGAGGATGTGAAAGAGTTCGTAAAAGATCTCCGTCCCGACGCTTGGGATCGATTAGTCGACCGCGTGTTGAACGACCCCCGACTCGGCGAACGCTGGGCGCANCATTGGCTAGATGTGATTCGCTATGGTGAAACGCACGGCTTTGAAACAAACCGTGAACGTCCCAACGCCTGGCCGTTTCGCGACTGGGTGGTGAACGCCTTCAACCACGACCTGCCGTATGATCGGTTCGTTCGGGCACAATTGGCTGGGGACGCCCTCGGCGACGGCGTAGGTACCGGCTTCCTAGTCGCAGGACCTTACGATTTGGTCAAGAGCCAGGACATCAACCTCACACTAATGCAACGGCAGAATGAACTCGACGGGATGATCAACTCCACTGGAACAACATTCCTCGGGCTGACCCTCGGCTGCGCCAGATGTCACGATCACAAATTTGACCCGGTTACTCAGAATGACTATTACGCGATGCAAGCTGTCTTTGCTGGAGTGACNCACGAAGAGCGAATCGTTAAACAAAAAAACGACCCCAAGCTAGAGAAGGAACAAACCGTACTGACCAATCGAATTAACTCGGCAAAAAAAGAACTGGCGCAGCTTGAGACGCTTATACCTCATTTCAAAATGCCGGTGAACGCACGCGGCAACGAGGAAATATTCGAAGCAGTANGAACGCGATTCGTACGCTTCAACATCGCACGGACAAACCAATCTGAACCTTGCGTTGACGAGCTTGAAATCTTCTCAGCGGTTGATGGCCAAAACATCGCACTGGCTAGTAGTGGGGCCAAAGCCACCGCATCTGGTGTTTATATCGACGGGGGCAACCCGATCCATCAACTTGAATTTGTCAACGACGGCAAATACGGNAACTCCAGTAGCTGGATCGCAAAAAAAAGCACCCATGCATGGGTGCAAATCGAGTTGGCCAAGCCAACGACTATAGACCGTATCAAATGGGCGCGCGATCGGGAGGGAGAATACAACGACCGACTGGCCATCGACTACACGCTTGATGTCGCGATGGAGCTTGGCCAATGGCAAACTATTGCCAAATCCGCCGATCGGCCGCCAACTGGTAATCAAATGCAAACAAAAATAGAATATCTGTTGACGCATTTAACGGGTAAAAAAGCAATACAAGCTAACTCTTTGGCCAAACGNTTAGCTGAGGACGAAAAACGCTTGGACAAAATCAAGACCATCATAAANCGNAAGGTCTATGCGGGTACCTTTCGTCAACCGGAAAAGACTCATGTTCTACACCGGGGTGACCCCTTGGCCAAACGGAACCAGGTTGGGCCCGACGGAGTGCGCGCACTTGAAGGAAAGCTGGGATTAGCAATAAATGCACCTGAGCAGCAACGGCGTCTNGCGCTGGCGAAATGGATAACCCGACAAGATAACCCTCTAACAGCGAGGGTCATCATAAATCGGCTTTGGAAGCACCACTTCGGTACCGGCCTTGCTGCAACACCCAATGATCTCGGTGCAAACGGTNTACGCCCAACTCACCCAAAACTAATCGACTGGCTTGCATCTGAGTTGGTTGCATCTGAATGGTCACTCAAGCACATTCATCGACTAATACTCACATCAAGGACTTGGCGTCAATCTAGCCAACTCAGTAGGAAAGCTATTGGTGCTGACAGTGGCAGCCGATTACTATGGCGCTTCCCGCCGCGTCGACTCGAAGCGGAACCCATTCGCGACAACATTCTACGGGCAGCCGGNACTCTCGATTCGAGAATGGGCGGCCCTGGCTTCAGTGGNTTCNAGGTCGAGGCGGAAAATGTCCGCCATTATCATCCCAAGAAAAAGTATGGCCCGAATGACTGGCGCCGAATGCTTTATATGACCAAAGTTAGGCAGGAACGAGAGGCGACATTNGGTGTGTTCGATTGCCCTGATTTTAACCAAACCGTGCCAAACCGAAGCCGCTCGACCACTCCACTTCAGTCATTAAGCTTGCTCAATAGCCCATTCGTGCTTCAACAGGCCTNTCTTATGGCAAAACGGCTACGGCACGAGGGAGGCGTCAATCCAGCCGCACAGGTAAGACATGCCTGGCAGCTGACGTTTGGGCGTGAACCGACACGCCATGAGTTGAAAGATGCCTGCGGGCTAATTGCCGAAGAATCGCTGGAGGCATTATGCCGGGCAATNTTTAATGCTAACGAATTCCTGTTCCTCCATTAAAACAAAAGGATATAAGCTAGTCAGAAATTAGTTAGCCGGCAGCAGCTTCATTCTTCTTTTTCTTTAATTCCGCTTTCTTTTTAGCTTTCGCCTCAAGGAGGTCTATTCGCGCCGCAAAACCCTCTGAAGCTTCGATCAATTTCTCAGGCAACACCGGTTGCACCATCCATCCAGTTGCCTCCACCGATTTCGCAGCCTCTTTTCTTTCATCATCTGGGCTGTCTGANATAATGATCAACGGCGTTTCCTTATAGCCGGAAAGGGAGCGAATCTTTCGCGTGAAGCTTAGTCCATCCATATCAGGCAATTGACTGCCGGAAAAAATAATATTCACCGATTCAGCTTCTGCGAATTCCAGTCCCTGAGCCCCGTCCTCCGCCTCGAGAACTTCATGGCCGGCAGCTGTCAGCGTCACCTGTACCATCTTTCGCCATGTAGGCGATCCATCAACAACAAGTATTGTCTTTGCCATNTTAGTTTGGTTCAGGATTTTGCGGCCTACAAGCGTCTCGCCATCACCCAATTGTTGTGAAGCCCATTAATAAGCGCAAGCCACGAATGAAACCAAAATGAATTTCCGAAGGGAGACCAAGAGCTAAAACTCTACAAATCCGACTTGAAGTTATGTCAGAGGAAGTCAAACTTCGGGTCCGTGGATTTGAAATTCTATTTTGCAGCTTTAACTCGCCAGATAGTCTGCCTGCTGGCCNTAACACTCACCACAAAAGCATCGGGGCAGGAAATATCTAAAATTGATTCTTTAAAGACATCACCGGTCTCCTTTGGATTCTCATCCTCAGATGAGGACTATCATTTGGTGCAGGCAAGCCAAGATCTGCAAAAATGGGTTACAGTGGGCCAATATTCGGGCAACGGAAAATCGGCCAAGTTTAATGAACTTCGCGGCCAATTAGGGGAAGCTCACTTTTATAGAATCGTTACAAAATCAGATCCATTTACGGATGGACTGCTTGACCGAGAATGGAAACTAATCGCTCTCCATGAGTTGGATAAAACCATTCAGCCTAAGACTGGGCGCGTACACACCATAAACTTGGCACGCAACGGTAAGGTTGCTGGCAGGAACGACTGCAACCGGTATTTCGGCTCCTTTAAATTGGATAAAGGTAACTGGCTGAAATTCGGAAAAGGCTTCGGTTCAACATTAATGTTTTGCATGCCAGGTTCACTCGACTTCGAATTCTTCGAGTCGCTTCAAGCGTCCAAAGGATACGAGGTGGACGGCAACAAAATGAAGCTCTTTTACGGTGACAACGCAGAGCACTGGATGGAGTTTAAAGAAAGCGATTGACTCTCCAATGGTAATCCGGAAATTTCGAGAGTGAAATGTCAGCGTTCTGCCAAATCGCGAATGTAAATATTCGCAAAGTCAATCGGACCGGTCGGAATAATCTCTAACGCCCCTTNGGAAGGCACGCCCTCCAATTTTTTGTCGTCGAAGACCTGACGCCCATTCAAACTCAGGGAGAGTCGGTTCCCACGCAACTCACCCTCGAAACGGTTCCAATTGCGCCCTTTTAAAATCAAAGTGCCCTCGTACAACGAAGGCGAAACTGGAATCNTCGCTGCCGGCGAGCCTCGGAGCTGTAATGCACAATGCTTGGTTTCCGCTGACACCCGAACATCAAAAATAAAACCAAAATCACCTAATGACTCAATGGTTTTGATCGAATGATTCTCAGCCCCCGTGATGCCTACGTAACGGAGTACCCAATCCCTCGACTTCCAGCCTTCAGAACCATGCCAGCCTTCAAAATCGACCCCATTGTAAAGACAGCGATAACCCCTATTAGCAATGGCTATTTGTCCTGGTTCCAGCGCTGTCGCCGGCAATTCACGGATACGCAGATTGCGGTAATGCACAATGCCTCCCTCCGACTCAAGACAGATGTAGCCCTTACGCGGATTGGCTTCTTTGCCTCGCGTCACAACTTTACCATTAACTGCAAGTGAGATGTTCCCATCGTTGCAAACAATCCTGTAATGGTTCCATTCTGGACTGGGTTTTGATCGTAACTCTACCGGAAACGCACGACTACCCCCCCGACCATTTATCGGTGTCATTTTCGCGCCATGAATCGGGAAGATATCACCATGGGTGGTATACCCTCTTGTATTGCCGTAGGAATTCTCCAACACCTGAACCTCTATACTCCGATGAAACGGCTGCCCACGCGCCGTTATATCATCCGCCCAAACAAAAATTCCGGCGTTACCTTTCGGCTTCATATGACGCCATTCCACCTCCATGATAAAATTTTGGTACATCCNCTCCGTACGGAGCTCNCCGATCGGCTTACCAGAACAAATGATCATCCCGTCTCGTACCGACCAAGTCGAAGGCGCTGTGTTTACCGGCACCCAGCCAGANAGATCCTTTCCGTTGAACAACAANTGAAACTCGGCCTCCTCGGCTGCCAAAGACCCAATCGCCAACAAACCAAGAGCTATAATTTCAAAGAACCGATTTTCATGAAAACTCTTCATGTCAAAATCCTGCATCTGGACTAGCACTTGGCCAAGCCTAAAACCCGACTATGGCCCACATACATATTTTTTGGAGAATAAAGCTTAACCCGGAAACAGACTTGACGCCCGGAAGAATCGAAATTAAACAAACGAACGTTTTAAACANTCGTTTGAATNAGTGCCTAAGACTNACACCAAAACACAAATCCTCAACTCGGCGGAAAGACTCTTCGCGCAGAAGGGATTTGATGCTGTTTCACTGCGAAACATAATCGAAACGGCTGGTGTCAATCTTGCGGCTGTGCACTATCACTTTGGATCAAAACAAGCTTTGCTGCATGCGGTGGTATCGCGCCGATTCAGCCCCATTAATAAAGAACGATTGGCCATGCTTGCGGAAGCGAGGACCAATGCGGGCAAACACAAACCGAAACTTGAAACGGTGCTGGAGGCGTTATTTGTGCCTGTTTTTCGCGCGAAAGCCAGCCACAAGTCCGAAGGCTCTTTCACACGCCTGATCGGCCGAGTGGTATTCGACCGAAATGCTGAATTGCAGCAATTTATGCTAAAAGAGCTGTCTCAGGTCGTTATTCAATTCAGCAGGGCTTTCGAAGAAGCCCTGCCCGAGTTGGACAAAACAGAGATGGACTGGCGCTCCCACTTCATGACCGGAGCAATGGCACACACGCTCTGCAACGCAGATCTGTTGGCCAGTTTTACCGGCACGGATGCCTCAGCCTCAAGGTACGAAACCACGGTACAGCGACTNGTTGAATTTACCGCCGCAGGATTCCGGGCAAAGGTTATGTCTCGCTCAACTAAAGCTCGAGCCAAACGAAAGACCAAAGGTACCTGAATGCACCGCCAAGTTACCTTCATCACGGCGGGCCTTTTACTTGCCGGTTGCGCCACCAACTCCCATCGTACAATCGGGGATTTTGCCAGTGAACTCCCACAAGAATGGACAATATCAAGCGAGAGTAACAGNNGGATGCCGACGTTTTGGTGGCATAGCTTTCGCGATGCCCGGTTGAATGAAACGATCGGACAAGCCCTAACCTCTAATCCAGATATCTGGAGCGCCGCCGCCCGGCTGGAAGCCGCATGGGAACAGGCAAAAATCGCCGGTGCAGAACAGTTGCCTCAAATCGGCCTTAACGGAGGCCTATCGATCAGCCAGTTGAACATGGCGCAGTTCGGAGTAAATTTTCCGAATATGCCCATCTCATTCACCAGCGAACGGCATAACCTGACGCTGGGAGCCCAATGGGAACTTGACCTATGGGGACGCATTCGTGCAGGCAAACGAGTCGCNAGAGCCAACGCACTTGNCCAAGCGGCAGAGTANGCAGGGGCTCGCCAGTCGCTCGCCAGTCAAGTGGCCAAGGCGTGGATGCTCGCCATTGAGGCACGTCAACAGACACGATTNGCTCAGTTCGCCNTATCAACACACCGGACAACCGTAGCTCAAGTTCAAGACCGGTTCGATCAGGGGATTTTGCCATCTCAAGAATTACACTTAGCCAAGGCCAATCTGGCAGGAGCTGAAGCTCAAGCAGCTGAACTCAAATCTATTGCTTCCCGATCGATCAGACAATTGGAGATTCTTATTGGGCAAATTCCATCCAATAAAATGGATATTCCGACGGAATTGCCACAAATGCCTCAAGCCNTACCGATCGGCGTTCCAGCGCAGATTCTATCGCGTCGGCCCGACCTGGTTTCGGCCGAGCAGCGCCTGTTTGCTGCCGGGGCAACTCTCGCTCAAGCCAAAGCCACGCTCTATCCGCAAATCAGCCTAACCGCCAGTGGCGGCACCTCAACCGGTGAACTCTCGGGACTACTCTCCGGAGACTCGGCGGTTTGGAATTTCGCCGCCAACTTGGCTCAACCAGTTTTTCAGGCTGGCCGACTCCGCGCCAACATACGTCTGCAACAAGCAAACCTGAAAGCCGCCGAAGATGTCTTCCGTTCTACAATGCTGAAAGCGCTAGGCGAAGTGGAAAACGCACTCGACACAGGACGACAGCTGGCAGCAATGGATTTGGCACTGGGCACTGCATACGAGCAGTCAAAAGCCGCCGCACAAACAGCACAGGATCGATACAACAGTGGACTCGGCAATCTCATCATCCTACTTGAGACACAACGCCGTGCAATTACAGCCGAAAGCCAGTGGTGGACTGCTCGGCGCCGGCAGTTAGAAAACCGGATTAATTTACACCTTGCCTTAGGGGGCGGTTTTGAGCCGACCAAAAAACATGGAATATAGTTCAAAAAAAAATCGATTATGGAGGATCGGTCTAACACTTGGCGTGCTTGTAGTCGGTGCAGCTGGAACGATACTTACAGTCAAATTCAAAACCAAGGCCGAGTCAAAACCATCGGAGAGGAAACTTCCAAGTGTTCGAGTGATCACTGCAAAACCCGATACATATACATTTCAAATTCAGTCTCAGGGCACCGCCCTCCCCCGCACAACCATCCCTCTTGTCAGTGAAGTCAGTGGCAAGGTGGTCTCCATGTCTAAAAAGTTCGATGCCGGGCAGGTATTTAATAAGAATGACATTTTATTGACGATTGATCAGCGTGATTACGAACTGGCACTAGCCCAAGCCAAAGCAACCCTTGCCCAGGCTGATTTACGTTTGCAGATGGAGGTCAAGGAGGCCGCAGTCGTTCGTCGCGAATGGAAACTCATAAACCAAGTCGAACCGACAGGGCTGCAGGCACGCGAACCACAACTGGCCGAAGCCAAGGCCGCGTTGGCCGCAGCACAAGTTGCGATGGAATCAGCCAAACACAACCTTCAACGCTGCAAAATTCGTGCGCCATTTGAAGGAATGGTGGCCAAAACGAGCGTTCGACCAGGGCAATTCGTAACGTTGAGCACGAAACTTGGTGAAATATTTTCAACCGATTTTGCCGAAGTGCGCCTGCCGTTGACCGCCAGCGAACTGAACTTTATAGAATTACCCTCTCCTGGAGCCTCTATTCTATTAGACCAAGCGCCCGCAGTGACGCTCAACAGCCAAGTGGGAAACCAGTCACTTGAGTGGCATGGCCGAATTGTACGTTCAGAGGAGACAGTTGATCCGTTGAACCGATTGATCTACGTAGTAGCACAGATCAAAGATCCATACGGCTTGGCCAAGCATAAGGCTTTACCATTACGAAGTGGCACCTTTGTTCAAGCCATTATCAAAGGTCGCACACAGGAGAAAGTGTTTGTGCTGCCTCGCCAAGCGCTGCGTGGAAAAGATCGTATCTGGATCGCCACCCCGGCCTTTAGCTTAACATTACAACATTGGCTAGGGTATAGGGAACATGATCAACCAAGCTATCTTATTTTCCGTTCAGTTGACGTGCTCTACACGGACGCTAAAGATGTGGTTATCACCGGAAGCGTCAAGACAGGCGAACAGATCATCACATCTCTACTGGCTGGTGTAATTAACGGCATGGAAGTCAACATCCAAAGTGAAGCTTCAACGAATCCGTAACGTATGAACAGCCTGATTGAATGGTTCGCGAAAAACGGAGTCGCTGCAAATCTACTGGCGATCTTCATCACAATCGTCGGCATCATGACCATCGGAACGATTCGTCAGGAAGTATTCCCAGAATTCTCATCGGACATGATCTACGTGCGAGTGATCTACCCGGGCGCCGCTCCAGAGGAAGTCGAGGAGGGCATTAGTCAAAAAATCGAAGAGGCAATCCACGGCCTGATAGACGTCAATAAAGTAACCTCTACATCCGGCGAAAACTCTAGCTTGGTCATGATTGAATTGAACCCAGGCACTGATGCCGCACGGGCTTTAGATGAGATTAAGACACGAATTGACTCCATCGACACTTTTCCTGAGGAATCCGAAAAACCATTGATAGAGGAGATCATTATGCGAAAGCAGGTGATCAACGTCGCAGTCTCCGGTGATGCCCCAGAGAAAACGCTGCGTCACTATGCCTCCAAGGTTCGCGATCAGCTCATGGCACTCGACGGCATCACACAAGTTGAATTGGCTAATGTTCGAGAAATGGAGATCTCCATAGAGATATCAGAGAGTGCACTTCGCCAATACAGCATGACCTTCGACGAGGTCGCGATGGCCATCCGAAAATCGTCGGTCGATCTCCCGGGTGGTTCCATCAAAGTCGAGGACAGCGGTGAAGTGCTACTACGGACCAAGGGACAGGCAAAGGAGTCTATCGAATTTGAACAAATTATCCTTCGAACTCTGCCGGACGGCACACGCATTCGACTTGGCCAGGTTGCTACAATCATCGACGGTTTTGAAGAAAACGACCGGGAATCATTCTTCGACGGAGAACGCTGTGCACTGGTAAAAGTCTTTCGCGTAGGTGATGAGAATGCGATCGAGATTTCCGAAATTGTTCAGCAGTATATCAAGGATTCCGCCCACCTTTTTCCAAAAGGAATCAATCTAAAGACATGGCAGGATGATTCAATTTACCTTGCAGGCCGACGCGATCTGATGATTCGCAATGGCGTAACGGGATTCTGCCTAGTTTTTATGGTACTGGCACTGTTCCTTCGCTTTCGACTGGCCTTCTGGGTAAGCCTTGGCATTCCGATTTCTTTTCTTGGCACGTTCTGGCTGATGCCGTCGCTCGACGTATCAATCAGCATGATCTCGCTGTTCGCCTTCATCGTGGTGCTCGGCATCGTTGTAGATGACGCAATTCTAATAGGTGAAAACATCCACGCGCACCACGAGCGCGGCACACCTGGATTAAAAGGCTCAGTCGCCGGTGCAATCGAAATGGCCAAGCCGGTAACATTCGCCGTAGCCACCTCGATAGCAGCATTTGCACCACTGATTTTTGTGTCCGGCAATACCGGGAAGATCATGAAATACATCCCGCTAATCGTAATTCCAACCCTTTTTTTCTCACTGATCGAATCGCTATTTATTTTACCGAAGCATCTCAGCCATTTGCGCAAGGTGGACAACATCCATCAGGGTAAAGGATTCGTCGGTGCATGGCGGCGATTCCAAAACCGTTTCGTCATGAGGATGGACCAGTTTGTGATCCGGATCTACAAACCCACTCTCCACTGGTGCCTCAAGTGGAGATATCTGACTATGGCCACTTCCTTAGCNGTGTTCATGATCACCATGGGATTGGTCGCTGGTGGGCATGTTCGCTTNACATTCTTCCCACCAGTCGAAGGCGACAACATAGCCGCCGCCGTCACCATGCCACTTGGTACGACCACCGAGGAAACAAAGCGGGCCGTGATGAAACTTGAACAAGCCGCCATTGAAGTCCGCAAAGAACTCGACGCCGAAACGCCGGACGGNTACAAGAGTATTGTGCGTCACATGCTGAGATCGATCGGCAGCCAGCCGTTCATGACGGATCAAAGTCGTTCTGGAGGTTCGGTGTCAGCCAACATCACCGGCGCACACACTGGCGAGGTACACATCGAAGCCTCCCCTGCCGAGGAGCGGATGTTCAACGCCTACGAGTTAGCCCGCCGGTGGCGCGAAAAGGTAGGTGTGATGCCGGAAGCAGAGAATCTACAGTTTACAGCCGACATTTTTCAGGCAGGTGATGCCATTAACGTCGTACTAACTGGAGCGAATTTTGATGAACTGCAAGATGCCGCTGAATGGCTCAAAGATAAATTGGGCGATTACGAAGAAGTCATCGACATCGCCGACTCATTCCGTGAAGGCAAGGAGGAAATTCAACTTCAGATCAAGCCTGAAGCCGAAGCGCTTGGATTGACACAGATCGATCTCGCTCGACAGGTACGGTCTGCTTTTTATGGGGAAGAGGTGCAGCGCATTCAACGAGGCCGTGATGATGTCCGAGTTATGCTTCGTTATCCCNAAAAAGAACGCCAAAGCCTAGCCAACCTACAAAACATGCGTATCAGAATGCCTGATGGAAAAGAGATACCGTTCAACGAAGTCGCACAATTGACCTTCGGACGCGGCTACGAATCGATCCGGCGTATCGATCGGCGACGCGCCGTCAATGTCACTGCTGATGTCGACACGTCTAAGGGCAATACCCAAGTCCTAAACACCGCGCTAAAGAAGGAGATTCTGCCCGATTTGCGCAAGAAATTTCCCGGTGTTTATTGGGACTTTGAAGGTGAACAGAGTGAGCAGGCCGAAACCATAGCTAGCATGAGCTATCTCTACGGTATCGCATTGATCATAATTTACGGCCTACTCGCCATCCCGTTCAGCTCATACATTCAGCCGATCATTGTGATGGCAGCGATCCCGTTTGGCCTTATCGGAGCGATCTGGGGCCATATCGTGATGGGAATGGATGTCACGATCCTGTCCGGCTTTGGTGTGGTGGCCCTCACAGGTGTCGTGGTGAACGACAGCCTTGTGATGGTCGATTACGTGAATCGAAAACGCAGCATTGGATTGAGTGAAATGGAATCAGCTAAACAAGCCGGCATGTCACGATTCCGGCCGATCATTCTAACCTCGCTGACTACCTTCGCTGGACTGACGCCGCTGTTGCTAGAAAAAAGCCTTCAGGCCAAGTTTCTCGTCCCAATGGGAGTCTCGCTAGGTTTTGGAGTTATCTTTGCCACCGTTATCACATTGATTCTCGTGCCTTCTATGTACCTCATTTTGGAGGACATACGCACCTTCTACTTTGGCCCCAACGACAAACTCTAGTATTCCTGCTTGGCCAAGCGCTTGGCTTGGGAGCTGTGACTGTCTAATCTCGGGGTGTGAAACAAAATTTCATTATCGCGCTGATTCTTGGCCTATTCACGATCTCGGGCGAGGCAAAGATCAAGCCGAACATACTGTTCATCATGGTGGACGATCTCGGCAAAGACTGGATCTCCTGCTACGGGGCTGACGACATCAGTACTCCACACATTGATCGTCTGGCCAATGGCGGCCTAAAGTTTCACAACGCTTGGTCAATGCCACAGTGCACACCAACCCGAGCNACACTGCTCACCGGCCAATACCCATGGCGCACAGGGTGGGTGAATCACTGGGATGTACCGCGCTGGGGTGTAGGTTATTTCGATTGGGTCAAGTACACCTCATTCGCTAAAGTGATGAAGACTGCCGGTTATGCCACGGCCATCGCCGGCAAGTGGCAGATTAATGACTTTCGCATCGAGCCCGATGCCCTGAAAAAACATGGCTTCGACGACTGGGCAGTCTGGACCGGTTACGAAACAGGCAACNCGCCAAGCAACGAACGCTACTGGGACGCCTATATTCACACCCGCACCGGAAGTAAGACCTACAAGGGCAAATTTGGACCGGATATTTACTGCAACTTCCTGATCGACTTTATGAAGCGACACCGCGACGAGCCGATGATGCTCTACTTCCCGATGGCCCTAACGCACGGTCCNCTCGTGCCAACGCCTGATGAGCACAATACAAACTCTAATAAGAACAAACTAAAAGGGATGGTTCGCTACACCGACACCCTCGTCGGGCGNCTAGTTAGCGCATTGAATGAGCTAAAAATCCGAGANCGAACAATCGTGATTTTCACCACCGACAACGGCACTAGTGGTGGTCTGCGCGGTACGGTAAACGGCAAACGGCCAAGTGGGGGCAAGGCCTCCAAGTACGAGGGTGGTGTCTGTCAACCGTTCATTGTNAACGGACCCACCCTTATCCCGGGTGGTCGTGAGACTGATGCTCTAACCGATTTCTCCGACCTCCTACCGACTTTCGCCGAGCTTGGCCAAGCGCAGTTGCCTAAGGAAATACCGCTCGACGGCAAGTCGTTTGCTTCCCTGCTGCTTGGNCAAGTGGACGATTCGCCGCGGGACTGGATCATGGCACTTGGCCATGGCGCAGGGAGACTCGACGAGGACGGTGTACGCGGCACTCACGACTTCNCAGATCGCGTGTTTCGCGACAAACGCTACAAGGTCTGGGTTGAGCACAAACCGGAAATCACCGCATTGTACGACCTTGAGAATGACCCGCTTGAACTACAGAACTTGATCAAAAGTAATAAGTCGGAGCATCTCGCCGCACTGAAAAAATTTCGTGCTATAATCGACAGCCAGCCGAAAGTCGATGGCCGGCCTTTATATCGCCCGCGCAAGACAAACTCCTGGGATAGAATTGTCAACGCCCATCCGACCAAAAACAAAAGCTCCAAGCCCAAACGAGAACGCCGCCGACAACGTAAGGCCTCCGGAAATTGAATCATACCTGAGGCGACACTAATCAGGGATTTGACCACCAGATAGAAATCACGAGATGTCGGCTGTGCCGACAATTTATTGAAAACCGAAGTACTGGACCACATCATCCTCGCCCGACNCACAATAGAGCGGGGCAAATACTACGCATCGCTGCACGAACTCGGCTATCTTTTAGAATGATTCACCCGACTGCCATCATCCACGAAAATGCGCAAGTCCATACCGGCGCTGAGATTGGCCCATACTCCATCATTGATGAATACGTCACGGTAGGAGCCGACTGCAAGGTCGGGCCGCACGCGCACATCACCGGCCACACGACGATTGGTAAGAGTAACCACTTCCACGCCGGCTGCGTCATCGGCGATAACCCGCAGGACGTAAAATACAACAACCAACCTACTCGGCTCGTTATCGGTGACCGGAACACCTTTCGCGAACACGTCACCATTCACCGCTCCAATACGCTCGACGAGGATACCGTCATTGGCTCGGAAAATATATTCATGGCCAGCAGCCATGTCGGCCACAACTCAATTGTCGGTAACAAGGTGATCCTCGCCAACGGTGCTCTAGTCGGCGGCCATGCCATGATTGGCGACGGCGCATTTCTATCCGGTAACGCCGTGGTACACCAGTTCTGTCGGGTAGGCTCCATGGCAATGATGCAAGGCTGCGCAGGCGTGAGCCTCGATCTGCCTCCTTTCACGATCGTGCGCGGCATAAACGGTATGTGTGGTCTCAATAGCATTGGCTTAAAGCGGGCCGGTTTCGCTGCAGAGGAAAGAATGGAATTGAAAAAAGCCTATCGCGCNATTTTTCTCTCCGAAAACTTGCTGAAGGAATCGCTGGACAAAGCCCGTGCTGAATTCACCGGCGTGCTGGCTGGACAACTCATCGACTTCGTAGCCGCCAGCGAGCGGGGCATATGCTCGCACGTCCGTCGTTGANCGAACGTTAGTTTTCAATCGCTACAGGANGAGGAGCAATTGATTCATCCNCATGGGCAACAACTGCACCTAAAAAGCAGGCAATGGTAACGGTTTNTTTCATGCGCATTAACCGATTGACCAAGTGCTTGGCTAAATTTTCACCTTGAATGTCTCGCCTTTCTTTAGCGACTTGGCGAAACCAGCCATAACTTGAGGGATCTGCTCGAGGTCCTTCAGGCTAACCACCTCAACAGGCGAGTGCATATATCGATTAGGCAAGCTAATGAGGCCGCTCGGGATACCACCACGCGTCCAGAACACAGCGTCCGTGTCCGTACCACTTGTGGCGGAGATAGCCTCATGTTGTAGGTTAATCTTCAGGCGCTTCGCTACCTGCTCAACCCGCTTGATCACTTCCGGATGATTGCAGTTGCCGTGGGTAACGGTAGGTCCCTGCCCCACTATAATATCACCGTGCTGTCTCTTATCCACAGTCGGATAGTCGGTGGCGTGGGTGACATCCATCACCAGAGCAACATCAGGATGCAGCGAGTAGGCAATTTGCCGCGCACCGAACAAGCCAACCTCTTCCATCGTGTTAGCAACGGCGCAAACCTCGGCGTTTAGCTTGGCCTTCCCGGTTTTTAGCAAGCGCAGTGTCTCGGCCACAGCCCACGTGCCAACGCGATTGTCAAATGCCCGCGCCACTGCAAGATCACCGCGCAAAAGTTCGAACTGGTCGTTGAGCGTGATCGGATCTCCGACTCGTATTAGCTTTTCGGCTGCCTTGCAAGAATCCGCGCCGATATCCACGAATATCTCATGAATCTTTGGCACCTTGTTGACACCGGTATCGGTGCGCATAAGGTGCGGTGCGACGCTACCAACAACGCCCTTTACCGGCCCTTTACGGGAGTGGATAGTGACACGCTGCGCCTTGGTGATCGCCGGATTTGTTCCGCCGAGCCGCCGCACGTATACATATCCATTATCGTCGATAAAGTTGACTGTCATTCCGATCTCATCNGCATGGCCGGCAAGCATCAATCTTGGGCCTCCACCCTTGTTCAGCACGGCAACACAGTTNCCGTAAGCATCGGAATAAGTTTCATCAGCATACTGGTCCACATAGTCCATCCAAATACGCAAGCCTTTCGATTCATGACCAGAGGGACTTGGAGTATTGACCAAACTTTTTAGAAACTGGAGCGAACGCTTATTCATGCGCAGTGATTAGGAGTGACAAACTGGTCAAATTCAAGTGTATTGTCGCTTGCTTTTGGCAGGTGTTTTGCTTTGAATCAANCGACATAACNGATCAAATGGCAAANATCACAAAAAAAGTTCGGGAAAGGCTTCGCGCTGGTTTACGCCATTACAAACCTTTACTTAAGGCAGCAAGGGAGCGCAACGCCACCCGCTCGGATACTGCCACGCTNACGCTCGACCTCTTATCGGATCTTTTCGGTTTTGACCGTTACAAGGAGATTACATCCGAGTTGGACAACCGTGAGGCAGTTTACGATTTTGCAGTTCACAATGNCGACTCGAGCGTCATGCTCGTACGAGTCAGTCCAGTCGGTGCCGCACCTGACGACCGCTTTCTACTGGCAACTTCTCAACACGCTATCTTGAACGATGTCGAATGGATCGTCTTGACCAATGGCATCGGTTGGCAAGTGCATCATGTAGAAGACACCGGCAGCAATCTGCCAGAGACACCAATCGTTCTGGCATTTGACCTTTTGCACATGCAGCCCAGCCGCGACCCTCACCTTGATACGCTCTTTCTGCTGACCCGCGAGGGACACCTGACCGCGGGGCTGGACCACTTCCGGCTCCGGCTGGAGGTTACCAACCGCCATTACCTTGGCGCGATGATTTTAAGTGATGCGATGATTGCTTCTATTCGGCGTGAGTTACGCAAACTCAATCCTGATCTCGATATTACGCCGCTTGAAATTCGCGAAAACCTCGCCAACGGCGTACTCCGCCCGGACGTCGTCGCCAGCCCCGAAACGGCCGCTGTACAGGAGTTCCTACAGAAACTAAAGCAGGACTCGCTCAAGGCCAGACGCCTTGCCGCCGATCCAAACCGATTCTCAGGTCGCAAAACACCGGGCAACAAAAAGTCCACGCCGGACAAATGGAAGGCCAGACGCGGAACCACACGCAAGAAAACAACCCTGTCAAAGTTCAGTGGAGCGAATAAAGAACGAACCGTACTTCATATTTCTAATAAGTCGGACATTAAAAATATACTTCATCGAAGTGAAAACAAACCGGACAAACCCAGCCGCAAGGGCCGCCTGCTCAACTGGGGCACAAATTAGCCAAACCATGAGTCGCCTTCGTCATGCATTTACCCTGATTGAGTTGCTAGTGGTCATTGCCATCATTGCCATCTTGGCAGGCTTGCTTTTGCCAGCCCTAGCAAAGGCGAAAGCCAAGGGACAAGAAGTTTATTGTCTCAACCAACTTAAGCAACTTTCGCTAGCAGCGAAGCTATATTCCGGAGATAACAGCGATCAATTCGCCTGGACTTTTTCGCTTAAAGGCAACCAGCAAAATCGCCGTTCATGGTTTAACTACCTTTATAGTTATCAGGAAACTAAGGCAACATTGCGATGCCCTAACAAACCTTTCAAGACCAAGGAAACTCTCTACGATATAGAACGAACAACAAATAACTACGCTGCTAATTTTCGACTAGGGGGATGTGACTGGCCTGGAGTCTGGGAATATGCACCGCTGAAGGAGAGTTCTGTCCGGAGTCCATCCACCCAGGTCTACAAAACCGATGGTGGCACACTACCGATCAACACCAAGGACCCAAAAAAATGTGTCACGCCAAAGTCGAAGGAGAAACCCGGCTGCTGGATTATTCAGGATCCCGGTAGCCATGTGCCGTGCACCTGCGGTTTGAATCCCGGCGATCCAAACTGGGGAGGGCCGCACCTGCGTCACAGTGGCCGGAGTAATGTTAGTTTCACCGATGGACACGCAGAAGTACTGCCTTCATTTAAGTGGTATTGGTCTGGCACACCGTGGCTCGACCCCAAACGCGGCGGCTAACGAAGTCATTGCCTTTGCGAAGCAGAACTTGCGCTTGAGCGCATCGAAGGCAAGGAGGAATACGGCTAGGTGAACGAGGCAAGGGAAACACCTCAAACCATCCTTAATCGCAAGGGCCGACAACCAATTGCGGCGTTGACAGCATATGATTTCCCCATGGCAAAACTGCTAGATGCTTCCGGAATTCCGCTTTTACTGGTTGGTGACTCACTGGGGATGGTCGTTCTGGGTTATCCCGACACAACCCATGTGTCGCTCGATGAAATGGCATATCATACCCGAGCGGTGGCGCGAGCAGAGCCACGCGGTTTAATCGTGGCGGATTTGCCCTACCAAAGCTGCGAGACACCGAAGCAGGCGTTGGTATCGGCGAAGCGCCTGCTAGATGCCGGAGCGGAGGGTGTGAAAGCGGAAGGTGGCCAAAAGATACTACCACAGATCGAGGCAATTACCTCCGCAGGCATTCCGTTTCTCGGGCATCTCGGTATGCTGCCGCAAAGTGTCTGCAATGAGGGCGGTTACAGAATCAAGGGCCGAGACGAGACGCAGCGCAAAGCACTGCTATCCGATGCACAAGCACTTGCCCAAGCTGGTGCCTTCGGCGTGGTGCTGGAACTAGTGGATACGCCCGTGGCAGCGGAAATCACCAAGGCACTGCAAATACCAACCATTGGCATCGGTTCCGGAGACAATTGTGACGGTCAAATCCTAGTCACCACCGATCTTCTCGGAACGTCTCCGGACTTTATACCCAAACACATTCAGCCCCAAGAGTTGCTCCGCGAGCGTATGATCGGCATGATCAGCAGCTGGAAGGAATCGCTTTCCAAGCCAATTAAATGAGTGAATTGACACACATTGATGCTGATGGTGATGCCCGTATGGTCGATATCTCAGCCAAACCATTGCAAGATCGTGAAGCGATGGCCCGGGGCGAAATCCATTTGGCCGAGTCTACATTAGACGTGATCGAAAACGGTCAAGCGGCCAAGGGCAACGTACTGGCGACCGCGCGCCTGGCCGGCATCATGGCCGCGAAAAAAACAGCCGAGTTGATCCCACTTTGCCACCCGCTACCAATAAACTACGCGAAAGTCGATTTTGAAATCCCCGTGAGCCGCGACCGAATCGTCATAACTGCCTCGGCGCGTATCTCGGCCCAGACCGGCGTGGAAATGGAGGCACTCACAGCAGTCTCGACCGCAGCGCTGACGATCTATGACATGTGCAAGGCAATCGACAAAAAGATGGTCATTTCTGAAATCAGCGTGACCTCGAAAACCAAGCGATGAGACTGTGCTAAATAACTTCGTAAAACAGTGTTTTCATGTTAAGCTTAAAGAGCACTGTTTGACCGAACTATTCGAAGCATAGCCAATGATCAAGGAGGCAATCATTCCACAAAGCAAATCACCCTGCGCCCAACCGGGCGGAGGAGGACCATTGACTTATGAGTTTGACCGTTCGGATTTTTGGCGGTCAATCCCAGCTTGGCGCGATATCGACCCTGAAACATTTGGAGATTTTCGCTGGCAACAGCGCAACTCGATAACATCCATTCAGGGCATACAAAAGACGCTGAAAGAACTGGCTACACCTTCGCTGATCGCCGACATCGAGGCAGGTCTGCTCAAGACGCCGATGAACTTGAGGCTCACACCATACATCTTCTCTCGCATTCAATGGGGTAATATGGAAAACGACCCGGTACGACGCCAATTTTTGCCGTTGGGCTCGCAATTCGTGCCGGATCATCCGCATGTAATGGATGACTCTCTGGCTGAGGACAGCAACAAGGCGACGCCATATCTCACCCATCGATATCCCGACAAGGCCCTGTTTTTGCCGATAACACTCTGCCCGGTCTACTGCTCATTCTGCACGCGCAGCCGAGTCGTAGGTGGCAGCACGGCAGTGAAAAGCAAGTCAACCTACGGTGCGAAATCCACCGAATGGGATGCCACATTTGACTACATCCGTAACCACCCGGAGTTGGAAGACATAGTTATCTCAGGTGGGGATGCCCTACTGTTGCGGCCAAACCAGATTCGTCATATCGGTACCACTCTGCTTGAGATACCGACAGTGCGACGTATTCGGTTTGCGACGAAAGGCGTAGCTATCATGCCGATGAAATTCACCAGCGATAAAGAGTGGGTAGAGGCACTGGACGAAGTCTGCCAGATTGGCCAGAAGCGGATGAAGGAAGTCGCATTACACACCCACTTTAATACAGACCGCGAGATTACAGAATGGACGTCCCGGGCAATGAAGTCGCTATCGGCCACCGGCGTACGAGTACGGAATCAATCCGTGCTCATCAGCGGAGTCAATGATGGGTTTGACTGTCTGCACTACACCGGCAAGAAACTATCAAGCCAACTTATCCAGCCGTACTACGTCTATCTGCATGACATGGTACCGGGCTGCGAACACCTGCGAACAACGGTACAAAAGGCGGAACACCTGTCTCGCCGGTTGCAGGGGTCAATTGCCGGATTTAACACGCCGCGTGTGGTCTGCGATGCACCTGGTGGTGGTGGCAAACGGGAAATCTCGAGTTACACTCTTTACGATTATGAAATTGGAGTGTCCGCTTGGACCTCACCCACGGCAAAACCCGGTGAAATCTTCTATTACTACGACCCCATTCATCGACTACCTCAAGACGGCCAAGCTCTCTGGGCCAACAAGGCTGAAATAAGTCGTCGCCTGGCAAACTTCAAAAGCGAAGCAGAGGCTAAGGCGGAAGCCACTCGACATTAACTTGCCACTTGACCAAATAGAAAAGAATCGGCCAAGGATTGGCTAATAATTTTGAACGTATGTCTGAGATGCATAGTCCATCAGGTTTCAATCTAATTGCACTCGAAAGTTCAGCCCATTCAGAATGCTATCGACCTATGTCGCGGGGACAGGGTGCTTCTCGCGGACTGGATTGATGCGGCACGGAATGAATCCGTCCGGTTTTGCTTATTTTTGATCACTCTGGGTTGCGGTGCATACGGATTTACCGTGGGCCTCAGAAATGGCTGGGAAATGGGGGCATATGTTGCGGTCAAGCTACCGTTAATTCTCCTCATCACCCTGCTATTAAACGGCCTACTAAACGGTCTACTGGGACTTGTCCTGGGCAGTGGTATTGGAATTCGAAAAAGCCTTCATTTTCTGCTGGTCGGGTTGGCCATTATGGCTTTGATCCTTGGAGCACTTAGCCCTGTTAGCTTTTTCGCAACACTCAACACACCTTCGACAGGTGACGGTTCCAGCCAATATGCTTGGCATGGAGCCAGCCTTTTGATGCACACTCTACTCATCGCTTTTGCTGGTATTGTCGCTCATGCGCGATTGCTTCAACACATCCGGGATTTTGCAGGCACCAGTCGAGCCGGAACAATTGCCTTCTTTGCCTGGCTANCGGGCAACTTGTTCGTCGGAGCTCAGGTTGCGTGGAACCTACGCCCATATTTTGTTTCACCAGGACTCAAAGTGGAGTTTCTTCGACCCGATCCCTTCAACGGAAATTTTTATGAGGCGATATGGGTTGCAATCAAAAATATCACCTGACCCTACAAACCAGATTCAAAACCGAGCTATCAATGACAATCAATACAGGTAAACGGAACNAGGTCAATTATGAGTGTNATCGAGATAATGAATACATACCGCTGGAGGGGGGCATCTCTTTCTCGAACCTGATTAGGAAACTCTTGCGAAAGCCGCTGTCTATTTTTCACGAACTGGAAACCGGAAACATCTCTTGGCGAATCCACAGTGTGCTAATCCTCGTTGCCGTGGTCTGCCTTTCCGCTTTCGGATTCGTCATTGGCACCTTTTCGTGGGGCAGCCAACTCTGGGCGGCTCCTCTTAAGATTGTTTTTGGTTTGATCTTCAGCGCATTGATCTGCCTGCCCAGCCTTTACATCTTCACTTGCATAGGCGGACTTGAGGCAAGATTTAGTTCTGTCGTTGGCATGCTCTGCTCCATCTTAGCCCTATCCGGTTTGCTATTGGTCGGTTTTGCACCGGTGGTTTGGCTATTTAGCATCTCAAGCACATCGATCATTTTCATTGGATTCATGCTACTGATCTTGTGGTTGATCTGCGTTGGATTCGGTTTCACCCTGATCTTTCGTGCCGGTCAGGTGATGGGTATGACCAACACCGGCCATTTGTTCATCTGGTGCTTGATTTTTCTTTTGGTCACAATCCAGATGACGACGAGCCTCCGCCCGATCATAGGAGAATCGGATGCCTTATTTAGTTTTGAAGAAAAAAAATTCTTTCTCGAGTATTGGATTGAACAACTCCAGCAGTCGACCGATTAGCAAAGACAAAGATTACTAAGGATCATTTGGGCAAGAGCTTAGCCAATTGATTGACGGTTGGCAGTTTACCCAGATCCTTTTCTTGAAAGTGCATGTAGACCGCACGATTCCACAAGTGAGGAAGAAACAGATGAATCGTGCCTCCGTCAATCACTGCATCCAAGTAAGATGAATTATGATTGAACCATCCGTTTTTCGCCGGATTAGATCGGGTGGCGTTTGTAAAGAGAAACTGCGGCTCGCTCCAGTTTCGACCACCGTCTTTTGAAATCGATATCCAGATTTCTGCGCGATCCTTCATACCATCCATCTTCCCAGTCAACCCAACGTATTGAGTGTTTATATGGCGATTGTGAAAAAAGGTGATCAGAGTTTTGCCGTCACTCAGGTGAAATACCATTGGCGGTGCATCTGGGTGAACAAGAACAGACGGCTTGGGATCAGCCCAAGTTTTGCCGTCGTCAATGCTTCGCGATTCCCAGATTCGGCCGGCGGGTGTGCGCGCCATGAAATACACCTCACCGTTCCCAAGTGAGATTGGACGACCTTCATCCATACGACCGAACTTCGGAGAGAACCAGCCATCAGGACGCACACCGGGTAGCAGTACCCACGACTTGCCTTTGTCATCACTACGCAGGATGTACTGGCGGGTGATGAGCGGATTTTTCGACCAATCGGCTGCATGGGAGCCAAGAATCCACGATCCGGAATCTGTCTCACACATGCGGGTAACCGACATGCCCAGGAAACCGGGATCATTCTTTGGCTTGATCAAAGTAACGTTGGTCCAGGTATAGCCATCGTCGTCTGACCAACGGTAGCCAATTGGGGTGTTTTCGTGACGGCCCTTTTCACGGCTATACTTGCTCGGGATCGGTTGTGTGCCGAAAGCGTAAATTCGCTTGCTACCACGCGGGATCAACGGAATGAGTCCATGTTGACTATAGTCAATGTCGAATGCTATCGATGGGCCCTTCCACGACTTGCCGTTGTCACTAGATCGGTAGGCGACCATGTTGTTAACCTTTCCGCTACCTGCAGCATAGTGGTTGCCTTCCGGGAACATCAACAGCAAATCACCCTTAGGCGTGCGCACACACCGGGTTTCGAACAATCCACGCAATTCTTTTTGTGCCGTGTGCAACACTTGCCCCTTTAGGTCACTATGCCGCAATAATCCCAGTTCGACGTCGAAAACAAAGCCCCTTGGCGGCATGGCCAAACGAACCTTGAGCGGATTCTTCACCCCGATCGTAAGTTCCTCGACCAACTGCGATTCAGCTTGCGAAGTCGTTTCGGTGTAGATGCCTATGAGAATCGAAACCAATGCGGGACGAATTAAAAAAAATAGTTTCATTGCCGGAAGACGGTCGGAAGAAAGACTACATTATTCAAGAGGATTTGGACACAACAATAAAACCAGCTTGACCAAACTCAGCGAATTTGAATTTTTCAGAAAAATAATATAAGACTTGTATATGTTCACTTTGTGTCGCAAAGCTTTCCTGTGAACGCAAACTGGGCCGAAGAGAATCTTAAGACGATCCGTTCCTTGATGGAGCAAGCTCAAGTCTATCGCCGTGCCATGGCTGCTTTGGCCATACAGGTTGGAACAATGGGGGTGGTTGCCGCCGGATTCGAGGAGGCGACCGGTTGGATCGGACCGAGTTATTTTGCAGCTTACTGGCTTGGAGTTGCAGTGGTGTCTGCACTGACTGCGTTGATTTTAGTCCGACGTCAGGCACTTAAAAGTGACGAAGAGTTTTGGTCCCCACCCACCCGCCGCGTGGCACAGGCCATGTTGCCGATGCTTGCTACTGGATTGGGGTTAGGCCTGTTTGAATTACTTCAAGAGCCCGAAGCAAGGGACAGCATTCGATTGACCTCATTCTGGCTAATCCTTTATGGGTGAGCTCTGCATGCAGCGGGCTTTTTTATGCGGAGAGGCATCAAATTGCTGGGTTGGCTGTATGTGTTTTTTGGTCTTATTTTATTGTTTATTTCCAATAATGAGTCCCTGAAATTTGTTAACCAACACGCAACTCACTGGTTGATGGGGCTCGGCTTTGGAGCGGTCAACCTTGCTTACGGGATTTACTTAAAATTGACTTTGGGGCCATTGGAAACGGAGTGAACGCGGAATCGTTTAAGCAACTCGACAAAGTCATCCACGAGAAGAACCGGATGGCGATCATGTCTCTGCTAGCCGCAACTCGGGAAATGTCCTTTACGGATATCCGAGAGTCTCTAAACATGACAGATGGCAATCTGATCACCCACATTCGAACGCTTCAAAAATCAGGGTATATTTCCGTTTCAAAATCGTTCAACANGAAACGGCCATTGACCACATGCCGTCTCACTGTGGAGGGAAATGATGCCTTTTCTGGATACGTTGATCTGTTAGAGGGTATCGTGAAACAGGCACGCAAAACTAATTGATTCTTTTATGACAAACCAAAATCAACAAATAGAAAAATTNACTTTGCAANNCAAAGCTAATCTAATTGTACTTCGTGCGGAACATATGGGCATGTGTTTTGGAGTCCGCGATGCNATTTCTCTAGCCAAGCGAGTTGTAAAATCCCGTCCCCTAACGGTGTTGGGTGAACTAGTCCACAATTCCTCAGTGTTGAATGATCTCCGAGACAGAGGCGTGCAGTTCGAGGAGCAACCCGGTGAAATAGAAACAGAAACGGTCATGATTACGGCACATGGCGCCTCTGAACAGGCAAAAAAACGAGCACGGGAAAGCGGTTTGAGTCTGAGGGATGCCACCTGTCCTCTAGTGCACCATGCCCACAAGNAGGTTCGAGAATTGGTAACAAACGGATATCNCCCTGTTGTAATTGGTCGACGTGGGCATGTGGAGGTGCGTGGCCTCACCGAGGATTTGGTGGAATATGATATAGTGTTAAGCGAGGACGAAATCGATNCCTTGACACCACAACAACGGTTTGGCGTTGTGGCTCAAACGACACAACCCATTGCTCGAGTCCATGAACTGATTGGNTATATGAAGAAGCGATATAAGTCATCAGAAGTAAGGTTTGAGGACACAGTTTGCCAACCTNCCAAACAGAGGCAAAGCGCAGCGGAGGCATTGGCCAAANCATCTGATGTTATCATCGTGGTTGGAGGGGCAAACAGCAACAACACTCATGAGCTTGCCAGAACCTGCCGTAAATTTTGCGATGACGTACATCATGTTCAAGATCCAAAACAAATTCGCGAAGAATGGCTTCCAAAGACAGGAATACTTGGCATTACCGCCGGTACGTCAACACCTGATATACTCATCGATACAGTGGAATCTAGAGTTCATGAGTTAAATNAAATCTCAAGGAAGAGATTTTCCGAATCGCGATTGGCCTTGGTATGATATTAAATTACTTCAAAACCTATCGGTAACTTGTCAGGGTTTGGACATGATTTCATTAATGGCTTTGGCAAAGCACTTGGCCGCTTTTGGATATATAATTTTAGCGATTAGCTTGGCCGCGGGAAAAGCGTTAGCCTTAGATCGCTCTGTACCGAAATTGGCCGGTGAAACACCGCGTAATATCATATTCATCCTAGCGGATGATCATCGGTTCGATGCAATGGGGTTTGCAGGNCATCCGTTTTTGGAAACGCCAAATCTGGATCGAATGGCTAAAGATGGGGCTTGGTTTCCGAACACCTTTGTAACCACCTCGCTTTGTTCCCCCAGCCGGGCAAGCATTGTCACGGGCCAGTACGCGCACAATCACAATGTCGTCGACAATTACAATCCACTNCCNAAGGGTTTGATCTTCTTCCCAGAATACATGCAGCAGTCGGGCTACGACACGGCGTTCGTGGGTAAATGGCACATGGGTGGCAACATCGACCATGCGCAACCTGGTTACAATCACTGGGTAAGTTTCAAGGGACAAGGNACATATTGGTCGGACGGACGNGGCACAAGCCGGAAGGTTCCTCAGAACAGTTACGATGGGTTCAACGTCAATGGTAAACGGGTGCCACAAAAAGGCTATATCACTGACGAGNTAACGGACTTCGCGCTGGNCTGGTTACAAACGCGCAAGGAAAACCGCCCGTTTTTTCTGACGCTCTCGCACAAAGCGGTTCATGCAGATTTTGTCCCGGCAGACCGACACAAGGGGCGCTACAAGAACAAGAAGCTGANGCTTCCTAAGACATTTGCGAATTCCGGNANAAACTTTCTCAANAAACCGCGTTGGGTTAGGGATCAACGCAATAGCCGCCACGGCGTGGATTTCGCCTATAACCTNCCAGATTTCGACCTAAATGCCTATTANGTTCGCTACTGCGAAACATTGCTGGCCATAGATGAAAATCTCGGCCGCATCTTTGCCTTGCTAAAGGAACGTGATCTGCTTCGCTCAACACTGGTNGTGTACATGGGGGACAACGGATTTCAGTTTGGTGAGCAAGGATTGATCGATAAGCGGACTGCATATGAAGCGTCAATGCGTGTGCCTTTCCTGATGCATTGCCCAGAGGTGATTCGGGGCGGTTCGGTGATCAAAAATGTAGTGGCCAACATCGACATAGGACCAACTCTGCTTGAAGCAGCAGGACTATCCACGCCGGAACATATGGACGGATACAGTTTTTGGCANTTGGCCAAAGGGAAGAACATCCCNTGGCGCNACTATGTCCTCTATGAGTATTTTTGGGAGCGCAACTACCCGCATACGCCTACNATGCATGCGGTTCGAGGGGAACGATACAAATACATTCGGTACCACGGACTGTGGGACACCGACGAATTATATGACCTCCAAAACGACCCGCACGAGACAACCAACCTTATTTTTGAGCCGGAGCACAAGCAGAGAGTGGTCCAGTTGAACAAACGATTATTCGAGTTGTTGGCAGAGAGTGGAGGGACAAATTTGAGACTGGCACCAGACCGTGGCCCGACATTTCCCAAACGACATCCGAAACGTTCAGAAGCGGCCGATTTCCCCAGCCAATTCTATGGGACGAGGGAATAATTTTTACGCATGGACAAGCGGGCTTGACGCTTGGCCATGCACCCATAACCATCGCCCGACTTTTGCCATGCCAGACGAATTGAACTTCTTACCCAGTTTAACCGGCTCATTTGCCAAGCCAGCTGCTGAGAATCCTACAGTTGAAATGGTTGAGGCAGCCTACCGGCACCATGGCTTGCACTGGCGTTATATAAACACGGAGGTTGGGCCGGAAAATCTTGGTGCAGCAGTGGCAGGTGCAAGGGCAATGAACTGGGCCGGCTTCAACTGTTCACTGCCGAACAAGGTCGAGGTGATCCAGCATATCGATGGATTGGGCGAATCCGCTTCAGTAATAGGAGCGGTAAATTGCGTGGTACGCCGTGGTGATCAACTCATTGGTGAAAACACAGATGGCAAAGGCTTCCTAAAATCACTAGAAGAGATCGTCGATCCTTCCGGGAAAAGAATCGTAATGTTTGGAGCTGGGGGTGCGGCCCGGGCTATCGGTGTCGAAGTGGCTCTGGCCGGGACGAAGCACATCACCATCGTGAATCGTTCAGAGGAACGTGGTCGCAAACTGGTAGAGTTACTAAATAAACAAACCNCCGCAGAGGCGACATTCGAAAAATGGGATGGAGACTACTCATTGGAAGAAGGCGTGGANGTCGTGATTAACGCAACTTCTATCGGACTTTATCCCAATATCGATGCAAGACTAGCGCTCAATGTTGATTCNTTAACNACCAACATTGTAGTGGCTGACGTGATCCCGAATCCGCCCAAGACAAATCTGATCAAGGACGCCGAAGCCCGGAACTGTAAAGTGCTCGATGGTCTTGGCATGCTGGTNAATCAAGGCATNACTGGCATAGAATATTGGACCGGCATAACGGTGGATGGTGGCGTGATGCGCGCCCGGCTTGAGGAACTGTTCGGCGCCTGAAAACTTTCGCCTTTCACCGAGACGGATGCCTCTTTATTATTGAGTAACCGATTTGGAAAATGAAACTTGGAATGATCAATTCGGCTTGGGAGCAACACGGGGTTGGCCTCGTGGATGGTCTTAAGAAAACCAAGGAACTCGGCTTCGACTGCGTCGATATTTTTGAGGACCCGATGGAATCGAATGCCGACGAGCGCATTACAACCATCAAGCAGACCTGCGAGAACCTCGATCTACCGATCATCAGCGTGGTTGGTGTGAGTGTTGGCTTGGTAGATTTTAATCCCTCCGTGCAGCGGTTCCATGTCGAGCGCTGCAAACGCTATCTCGACATGGGCTTAAAGTTCGNGGCAAAAAACTACCTCCTCGTGATTGGCGAATACATCTGGCAGAAGGAAGTTATTCCGCCCGAAGAACAATGGAAATTTGCCGTCGAGAACTGCAAGGTACTCGGCGATTACGCCGGGGAACGCGGACTCGAAATTGTAATTGAACTTGAGCCGTTCCACATGTCGCTCGTAAATACCATCGGTGAAATGGACCGATTCCTGACTGATGTGGACAATCAGGCCGTTAAGGCGAACATCGACATCAGCCACATGGTTTTGAGCGACAGCCCTCCTGAAAGCCTCACCTCGTTGAAGGACCGTGCCGGCCATGTTCATATCTCCGATTGCGACGGCAAAGTACACGGCGATCTACCGCCGGGCCGCGGCGTCGTACCCTTTGAGGGCTACATGCAGGCGATCAAGGATCTCGAATTTGACGGTGCCATTAGCCTCGAACTGGAGTACGCGCCCGATCCCTCCCAAATTGTTGAGTGGGTTACTGAAGCTTACTCAGCAACTGATCGTTTGATGGCTGCCATCGATTTACGAAATTGATCAACAACATGTCTGACGAATGGAAACAAAAATTTCGTGAACTATACGAGGCTGCCCAACAGCGCTATCGCGACGGGCGCACGACAACAATAACGATCTTTGAGCCAGACGAGGTTTATTTTCTAGCAACGATCGGATGCTCCTCACGGGAGCTGTTTGACTTTATAGAGGACAGCATAAATTGGGGNGATGTCGAGTACGAACAAGTCGAGGGCGTGACAGCACTGCGACGGGATCATTTCGTCAATACTCTCCGCAGCGAAGAAGCCCGAACACAGATTGATCCCGACAAAATTCCAGCTAAAACGGACGAGGTAGATGGCATTGCCTGGCTGCCTCGCCTAATCGTCAAGGCCCGAGCCAAGCTCGCCGGCGAATTACATCCCGATCTGATGTACGGCTGCGGAGGTGACCGACCGTTCCTGCGCNAGCACAACTCTAACCTTGTCGAATTCCTGAGAGTTACGCTCGAGGCCGGCGACGACGACCGCGCGATCATCGACTACCTCAAAGCCTGCTCGACTAAGGNCTGACTTGTCCCTGGGCCATTGCCACGCCAAAAAAACAACGGCCTAATCAAGCTTCGTGGCGTCCGCCACAACAATCTTAAAAACCTCAATCTCGACCTACCCAAAGGCAAATTGATCGTTTTCACTGGTTTGAGCGGTTCCGGCAAAAGCTCGCTCGCGTTCGACACCCTATTCGCGGAAGGCCAGCGGCGCTATGTCGAAACATTNTCCCCGTATGTCCGCCAGTTTTTTGACCGGATGGACAAGCCTCAGGTCGATCGTATCGATGACATCCCCCCGGCTATCGCGCTGGGCCAACGCAACACCGTTCGCACTACCCGCTCAACCATCGGTACGATGACTGAGATCTGCGACCACATGAAACAACTTTGGACGCATCTCGCCCAATGCCACTGCGATCGGTGTGGATCGCCTGTCACCCGCGATCAGCCGCTTACCATCTGGAAGACTGTAAGCGACAGCCAAATCGATGAAGTTCTCATCACGTTCGATGTACCGCTCGCCAAGAAAATATCCCTTGAAGAATCTTTGAAGTTCATCGGCAAACAGGGCTATCAGCGGATTCTAAACCCAGTAGAAAAAATCAAACAACGAAGCCTACCTGAGGTGATTCGAATCGAGGAGGCTGCCAATCCCTTAAAGAAGCAAAAGCTTTCGGTGCTGTCGGTTCTCCAGGATCGCATCCGCATAAACAAAAGATGTCGCACCAGATTCCTGGAATCGGTTAATCAGGCGTATCAATTTGGCAAAGGCCACCTGACTATTCACTCCTGTTCTCTTGGCTCACAGAGATTCAGTCGCCATTTCCAATGCGCCAAATGCGACCTCAAGTATAATGATCCTTCGCCCTCGCTGTTCAGCTTCAACAACCCTGTTGGAGCCTGCCCAGAATGCAGGGGGTTTGGCCGGACCATCTCGATCGATTACCAGTTGGCTTTGCCGGATTTGTCATTGTCCATCGCTGGCGGNGTTGTTAAGCCGTGGCAGACCAAAACAGGGGCTGCATGTCAACGGGATATGATGCGCGCGGCCAAACGCAATGGCATACCTACCGATATGCCNTTCCGAAAATTGCCGCGAAAAATTCAGGATTGGGTAATCCACGGTGAGCCGGATTACGGAAAACCAGGACGATCTTGGCCCAANGCATGGTACGGAGTAGCCGGTTATTTCCGCTGGCTCGAAAGCAAGGCATACAAAATGCACGTACGGGTCCTTCTTTCGCGCTACCGAAGCTACACAACTTGCCCAGCATGCGAAGGACAACGCTTTAAACCAGAATCACTCCGCTTCAAGCTCGACACCAATGGATGTGGGAATGGCATCACGCTTTCCAATTTTTATCAGCTAGCCATTCGTGACGCAGCAACGGCGATTGATAAACTCGCCGACCGGCTTAATCTTAACCAGTCGGACGCACTCGCACCGGTATTAACTGAGGTGCAAGGAAGACTTGATGCGATGGTACGCATCGGCTTGGGTTATCTCACTCTTGATCGGGCAACCCGTACGCTTTCCGGCGGCGAAACCCAGCGCGTCAACCTCACTGCCTGTCTTGGGTCGCGTCTGGTAAACATGCTTTACGTACTCGATGAGCCAAGCGTCGGCCTGCACCCACACGATACAAAAAGACTCGTCGACCTGCTGGAAAATCTTCGCGATCTCGGAAACACTCTGGTCGTCGTCGAACACGAAACTGGTATCATACGTCGGGCTGACCATGTAGTTGATCTAGGCCCAGGACGCGGCGAAACCGGCGGCAAAATCGTGTTCAGCGGGGCAAGCAAGCACCTGACCAACTGCCGCGCCTCACTCACAGCGGCTTACCTCTCTGGCCGCAAACAACTCGAACAACCTCCTATGCGCAAAGTAAACACAGACACGCCAAAACTGCGCTTAGCCAAGTTTTCCTGTAATAACCTGTACGAGTTCGCGGTGGATATCCCGCTTGGACGCCTAGTTTGCATAACCGGCGTAAGTGGCTCCGGCAAGACGACCCTAATCCGAGATGGACTACTCCCTGCCCTGCTCAACAAACTCGGCGATATACAGTCAATTGGCAGCTTAGCCAAACTAACCGGTTGGCGAACACTCAAATCAGTGTTGATGGTCGACCAGTCATCACTAGGGCGTACACCACGCTCAAACCCAGCGTTATACATCGGTGCTTTTGATGACATCCGCAAGCTGTTCGCCGCTAGTCCTGAAGCCGGCGCGCTCGAGTTACCGGCCGGGGCGTTCAGCTTTAACTCCGCGCAGGGCCAATGTGGCCATTGCCGCGGCACCGGTTTTGAGAAAGTCGAAATGCAGTTTTTAAGCGNCGTGTTCATCAAGTGCCCCGAGTGCAACGGCCGCCGCTACCGCGAAAATGTGCTCGAAGCCAGATTGACGCCACCCCAGTGCACACGTCTCGCCTGGAACATTGCCGATCTCCTTGAAGCCACCGCCGATGAAGTGATAANATTTCTTGACGGTTATCCCGACTCGCGAGCGGCGGACCGTGCACGTGCCAAGCTTCAATTGCTAAGTGATGTTGGCTTAGGCTATCTGCGGCTTGGCCAACCGGTGAATACTCTATCCGGCGGTGAAAGCCAGCGCCTCAAACTAGTCCGTAGTCTTGCTGAGGCGCAAAANAAAGGCACTATCATCGGTCCAACGATGTACCTCTTCGACGAACCAACCACCGGGCTTCACTTCGACGATGTGCGGCTCCTAGCCAAAGTGATGCATAGGCTTGTGAACGAAGGCCACTCGGTGATCGTCGTGGAGCATAATTTAGATTTGATCCGCCAAGCCGACTGGGTAATTGACCTCGGCCCCGACGCCGGCGACGCCGGCGGCCAACTCACCGCCGAAGGATCACCTGCCACCCTTGCCAAAATCAGGCACAACCATACTGCCAAGGCCTTGCGCAACGGTTGAGTTGGCACCATTCTCATCGGCATTCAGATGAAAACGGTTTTGTTTTCAGGTTGTTTTCTTTTTGCCGCCTTTGTCACAGCGGAAGATTGGTCTCAGTGGCGAGGGAGCCAGCGCAATGGCGTAGTGTCGGACGGTATACCGCTTCTGGATGCCTGGCCGGAGGGCGGCCCGAAATTGCTTTGGCGCAGTGAGACGATCCCAAGTGGCGACGACGGCGGTCACGGCAGCGTGGTCGTAGCGGACAACAAAACATACATCAGCCTCGTTTGGCACGACGATGAACCATCGGAAAATCGCGAAATCAACGCGTTGATCCTGCGCAAGCTCGGCTACCGAAATTTATCCCTACCGGAACCAATCATCACGAAGATGGAAAAGGCGCGTGAGTTCTTGAATCCACGCCTACGTGGGCGCAAGCTGACCGAGTGGTCGGAAAATTGGATAGCAGAAAACCTCTCGGCAGAGCAGGCCAAACGCAATGGCAGCTGGATAGTCAACCGGTTCAAAAAGGGACGTGCAGCGATCCCGTTTGCGGACATGCGACGCGTGGCGCAGCAAGGCGACCAACGATTTGCGAATGATGCCGCCCTGCAAAAGTGGATGGAGNCTCAGCCTATCAGCAGTTTGGCCAAACACGAACTACTCAAGGCGATCCCGAACACCGTTCGTGTGGCCAAGGACGTCGTAGTCTGCCTGGACTCAAAAACCGGTAAGCGACTTTGGAAAACCAAGGCACCAGGCGCTCCGACCGGCCGNAAATCGTCGAGCACTCCCTGCGTGACTGATGGAAAATTGTTCGCTGCGGGCAGCACACATGTCTATTGCATGGATGCAAAAAGTGGAAAGTGGCTCTGGTCATCGCCGTTACCTAAGCACGGCAAGGGACCAGCATCCTCCATTCTGGTCGATGACGGCCGTGTGTTTTTAATCGCCGGCCAGTTGACGGCATANGAAGCGAAGACCGGCAAATTGTTGTGGGAAAACAAGGATGTGCGCGGCAGCAACTCCTCGCCTGTGTCAGCGCTTGGCCAGGCGAAAAACCGATTGATCTGCAGCGATCGAAAAGCGTACGTAGCTGTCAACCCGGAGAGCGGCGAAACCGTTTGGAAGATCAACGGGGGTGGCGATTCCACGCCGGTCATCTCCGGCGACTGGATGGTAGTTTACAGCAAGGACAAAAAAGTCGGCCTTGCGGCATATCATCTCGCCAAAGACAAAGCCAATCTGGTCTGGANCTTCCCTATGTCAGAACGCCGTTCACAGTCATCCCCCTTGATTTACGGCGGACATGTCTACCTGACCGGGGGTGAATGGCACATGTGTGTCGAGTTGGCCACTGGCAAGCTTAAGTGGAAAGAGTCACGCCAAAGCACCATCTCCTCGCCAGTCATTGCTGACGGTAAAATGATCGCCCTNGAAAAAAAGGGGAGCGATCTCGTGATGATNGACACCGACACCAAGGGGCATCGCGAGTTGGGCAAGACACGCATTAAAGCGATGTGGTGCCCATCCCCAGTGATCGTCGAAGGAAAGCTCTACCTGAGAATGGCCGATAACATCTCCTGCTATGACCTGCGAGCCAACCCCGGTGTGCAATAAACTCCTTGGAAAAATGCACTTTTTTATCGCGACGTTTTTTTGTCCTGTCGTACGCTCCNTGTNGCGCTTGAGCTTATGCAATTCGGATCGCTCAAACTTGAATCCAACCTCTTTCTCTCACCGCTGGCAGGGTACACGAACCTGCCGTTTCGGTTGGTGTTGCGCGAAGTGGGCGGGTTGGGACTAACGACCACCGACCTCGTAAATGCACGGTCGCTGCTGGAGCGCAACCACAAGGCACTTAAGCTTATCGAGACCAACGANGCAGACAGTCCGCTAGCTGTGCAACTTTTCGGTGCNGTGCCNGAGGAAATGCGNGATGCNTCCCAGTACCTTGAGTCGATCGGCATCGACTCGATCGACATCAACATGGGTTGCCCGGTCCGCAAAGTGTGTAAGACCGGCGGTGGTTCGGCAATGATGACTGAGTTANACAAAACCGCACACCTGGTGAANACGATGGTCAACTCGGTCAATATCCCGATCACTGCCAAAATGCGGCTNGGATGGGATGACAACAACATNACGGCGCCGAANCTTGTGCGTATTCTGGAGGATGTTGGTATTCGTGCGGTGTTCATCCATGGCCGAACTCGCGAACAGGGCTTCACTGGGACGGTCAACCTCNCCGGCATCCAAGAGGTGGTGATGGCGGCGCGGGAAATCCCGGTGATCGGTAACGGCGACGTGACCACTCCGGANTCTGCGCGGCATATGATCGAGACTACCGGCTGCGACGGGGTTAGCATGGGCCGTGGCGCGTTTTATAACCCGTGGNTTTTTCGGCACACGGATCATTTTCTGAAAACTGGCGAACTGTTGCCGGAACCGAGATTCATCGAACGAGTAAGGGTAATGCGTCGACATTTCGACTTGATGTTGAAGGTGTTCGGCGAGGAGCGCGGCTGCCTGATGTTCCGCAAGGTGGCCCCTTGGTATGCCAAACGATTCGGCCCGTCGAAACCGTTCAACAAACGGGTGGTGCAGATTTCAACACGCAAGGANTTTGAGTCGACACTGGTCGATTACATCGACTGGCGGGAGCAGTTTGTCGATGCAAGTGGAGAACTCATNGAGCACTATCGTCAGAGCCCAATGATACCTTCGTTTATGCAAGACAATGACGAACCCGCTGTCGGCAAGCGCAATNCTATACCGGTACCCAAGGGACCAGTTGATGTGTGGTAAAAAAATCCCGCCAGCCAAACGGCTAGCGGGATCTATCAAAACATGTTAGGTAAAAAATTATTCGCCAGGTGACGGTCGACCTGGACGTTGTGCACCACGTCCTTGACCACCACGAGATGGACGCTGGCCAGATGCACCTCCACGTCCTCCAAAACTTGGTCGCAACTCGTCTTCGGTTAACTTCCCATCCTTATTCTTATCGAGCTTCTTGAGTGCGGCAACAGCGCCCTTAATTTCTTCAGAAGAGATCTCACCGTTGCCATCACTATCCAGTGCAACCATCACTGGGAACATCCGCATAAAACCACCTGGGCCGCCCTGACCACCGCGTCCACCAAACTGTGACCCACGGGAACTACGCTCACCTCCCGCTCCGGACGGCCGTCGACTACGCTCGACACCCTGACCACGTTGACGTCTCTGTTCACCAGCTGCTCCAGACGGACGTTCACGACGCTCGGCGCCCTGACCACGCTGGCGTCTCTGTTCACCAGCTGCTCCAGACGGACGCTCACGACGCTGCGCACCTTCACCTCGTTCACGCCCGCCGCGTTCTTGGGCGATTGCATCACTTGCCATCATACCAAAACATATGGCAGCCATTACTGTTTTATATGTCATCTTTTTCATATCACCAAATCAATGGTCTGCTTCATATATACGATCCATTTTACAGGTCGGTTACGATTTTAATACACCCAGGGCCGAGCTTGCTTGATTGATAAAGTTCCATCCTTAGTAATCTTGAACTCAATTTCCATGGCAAATTTTGTGTCTTCTAAGGTTGTCCCGTATAATTTACTGAATTTACTGTGGATCTTCCCTAAATACCGGTTCATCTGCTCGAGTTGGCCTTCTGTCATAATCAACTTGTCATCATTTAATTGGTTAGACCTGTGCATCACCTTGTAATCACTTGACTGCCACCAATCCAACAAAAGTTCTTCAGGGATCGAATCAACGTCAGGGTTGGTCACCAGATTCTCGCCAACCTGGGTGTTGAGATAATAGTTGCCCTTGGTCTGGTACAGGATGTCATCGGTGACCGCCACACCATTGGCCAATTCATCTGAAAAGTTGAGATGAACGAGCACACCCATGGCGGTGGTAAAGTGATCGATTCGGTAGAACGCACGTTCCTCAAAGGCGCGGAAATTCCACAAACTGGCGAACACCTGCTTGATCGACTTGGCCAAATGGCCCTCACTCGGCTTGTGCGTGAACGAGTCATACAGACCGGCACCGCTGAAGCCGGGCAGATCCTCGTTGTTCGTACTCGAACGGCAGCGGATGCCCTGTCCCTCAGGGAAAGCAGCCTGCAACTCGCCCAAGCGCCCCATCATCCAGTCCGGCATGGAACCTTTCTTAACCGTTTTTTGGAATGCTTTAAGTTGTTTTAGCTTAGTATCGCGGTCTTTTTTAAACGCTTCATTCGCGAGCATCACGCGAGCCTTCTCGTAAAGGCCGTTATACTTCATGAATTCATCGTAAAACGAAAACGGAACGGCGTGACCACTTGGCACGGTTCCATCGGGCAGACCGAGCGTGTGCAATGTGGCTAGGTTAGTTGCCTTGACTCCGAAAATGGCCGAGTCTGCAAAGTCAATTTTATCTAGAGGTCGAATTTCTCTAACAGAAAGGTCGCGTTCGGGCGACTGCCCCGCAGCTGGNCGAATGGCGGCAAAGTGTTTGTCAACCTCCACCTCGGTGGCCTCACGGAGTTCATAGCCGTTTTTATCGACTTTGTAGTAGACCAGTTTTCCCGCGAGCGAAGTGATGGTTTCATTTTTCGCGGCACCTGTGATGTAGGCATTCGGAACATCGTCCTGCACGGCGCGGAGGTTGACGTGTGAGAGCGGCGTCTGCCGTACAGCCGTGATAACACCAGCAATGCGCGGCATCTCATTTGGCAATGTTTTATACACGACAATGTCTCTGGAGCTTGGAATCTCACCGGTCTTCATCAGGCGCAGTCGCCCAAACGACTCGGCAGCATTGAGCGGAAGAAAACCGATGTCGCTCACAAGATCCTCATCCAGCACGACCGGAAAATCGGCAGCGTCGTACTGCGCCTTTTCATCGAAATAAACCGAACGAGCTCGCGGCATAGGATAGTAGCCTAGCCGTCCCTCAAGATGAGGCATGTGCCGAACAAGCATCTCGTAAGAAAGTTTAATGCGACCGAACGGATAACGATCATTCGGTTCATACTCAAATGTGAACATACCCGGCTCGCCATTGGGAGCTTTCTTTAGTGGCCGATAAACGAGGACGCCTCGCATGGAGCCATCGCCCCGATCGATGCCGATCTTGCGCATAAACATCGGGTGTCCCCGATGAGTCTTTGTGTTGATGAAATACAAGACCGGCTCGCCCTTTCCCACGTCCTCAATCTGGAACTTCACGAACTTCCAGTCAGCCAAGTGCGTGTCAACCATCACCTGCGACCCTTGATAGGAAAGCTTATGATAGGTGGCCAAATCCGGCACTGATCCCACGCCATCTTTAAATTCGAGCTGCTCCGGCGGAATCCGCTCCAAACGGGTTTCCTGACCTCCACGATTGCCTCTGCGGCTGCCACCACGACCCTTAGTACTACTTCGAACACCAGGGCCACCAAAACTAGGGCGTAGTTCATTATTATCGATTTTTCCATCACCATTTTTATCGAGTGCAGTCAGTGATTTCTCTGCATTCTGAATTTCTATAGTGGAGATCACTCCATCCTTGTTTTCATCCAAAACAGCCATAACAGGAATAATCAGGCCGCCTGGACCTTGTCCTCTCGCCCCGGAAGGCTGAGCCTGCATTTCGAACACCACGGTGAAAATCAGGCCGACTGCTATGTATCGAATTATTCGTTCCATAAAACAGATGAGTGAGATGGCAGTTTATCCGAAAAAGTTACAAAGAAATCAGAGGGCAACCGGTTGAATACACTCCGGACCCTCGAAACGAGGATTGTTCATGCGAGGCGTGACGTAATGCTCCTGCATCATGTCGGCATCGAACGGCTTCAACAGACCCTTGAGATCATCCACTTGGCTTTCGAGCGAGAGCCATAATTCGTAATCATTCGCGTGCACGATCACCGGCATGCGCTTGTGCACCCGCTTGGTCAAACAATTGGATGTCGTCGTGATGATGGTGAAAGTATGCAGCGTCTCAGTTCCTGGTCGGCCCAGGCCAGGCAGTTCCATTGCCGTGACATGCTCCGGTGTTGTCCATGTCTCCCAAAGTCCCGCAAGGCAAAACAGATTACTGTCGTACATTGAATAATAAACCGGATGCTTGCCGATTGGCCGCGTTTCCCATTCGTAATATCCATCCACCGGAAGCAGACATCGCCGTCGCTGGAACGGCTCCCGGAAGCTTGGTTTTTCGTCGATCGTTTCCGCCCGTGCATTGGCCAGCTTTGGTCCAATCGACTTGCCTCTAGCCCACGACGGAATCAACCCCCACCGCATCGCCTCAAGCCGGATGCCGTTACTCTCATAGACGGCCACCACCGCCTCCTGCGTCGGCGCAAGGTTCAGACGTGGTGTGACCTCTGGCGCTCTGCCCTTGGCTTTCACCTTGTTTTTGATTCTGTTCTTTGAAGAACCCTGTGCCACCCGGCAACACATTGAAGCTACCAATCCTTCTTAAGCATTTCTTCAACTTTGTTTTTAGTCGCCCGATCCATCTTGATAAGGGGAGGCCAGTTGCGTTTGTAGCCCTCACCGGAAAGCTTGCGGGTGGCGTCGATACCGAGTTTGCCCCCGATCGCGATCTCGCTGGTGGCATGGTCAAGAACATCAGATGGACCTTTGGTAAGGAGGCTATCACGTTGCGGATCTGTGTCAGCGCAAATGTGAAACAACACTTCGCTGGTATTGTGGACGTCGACGAAATCATCCACAACTACAATGTATTTGGTGAACATCATCTGCCCCATACCCCACAGGCCATGCATAATTTTGAACGCCTGCATCGGATAGGTCTTTTTTATGCTCACAAAAACGAGATTGTGAAACACCCCCTCGGCCGGCAGCGCTATGTCTACTATCTCCGGAAAATTCATTCGAAAAACAGGCAAGAACAACTTCACGCTAGCACTTCCCATATAAAAATCCTCCATCGGCGGGATGCCAACAATCGTGGCGGGATATATAGCGTTTTTTTGATGCGTGATCGCTGTGATGTGGAACACCGGATACGGCTCCGGCAACGTATAGTAGCCGGTGTGATCACCGAATGGCCCTTCATCTCGGAGCGGTTCGGTTGGNTCAACATAACCCTCAATGACGATNTCAGCATTNGCTGGCACCTCGAGGTCACTGGTTTCACACTTCACCATCTCCACCGACTTNCNTCGCAAATAACCAGCCAGCAAAAACTCGTCCAATCCATCCGGCATTGGTGCAGTAGCACAGAATGGGTAGACCGGGTCGCCGCCTAGGAAAACCGCCACCGGCATACGTTCGCCTGTTTCGAAGTAGCGACGCCCGTGACGCGCGGCGACTTTTTGCAACTGCCAATGCATGCCGGTCGTCTTGTCATCATAAACCTGCATACGATACATGCCTAGGTTNCGATCTCCCGTGTCCGGATCACGCGTAACCACGCATGGAAGTGTGAGGAACCGCCCTGCATCCATTGGCCAGCATTTTAGGATGGGAAAATTGAGTAAAGTTGGACAGGCCTCGGTGTTCTCATTATGTACAANCTCCTNAATTTCAGGTGCGCTTGGCCAAGGCTTGGAGCGAGCAGCAGTAGCGTCAAACCGGTGGATGACCTCCTTGCACAGACCATTCCCAACTTTCTTCGGCCGGGTATGGCGTAGTCCGAGAGCTTTACCAAGAAGGGCCATAGTATCGCGAACACCTGTAGGTGGCTTGGCCTGAAGTAGCGATCCAAGTTCTTCTGCCACNGCATCAACACTCTCGGAACCCAGCGCCAGTGCCATACGACGCTTGGAACCCATGGCGTTGATGGCCAACGGCACTGGGGAAATCTCGCCATTGACAGTGGGACGTTCGATTAGGATCGCCTTGCCGCCGTCAGGCTTTTTCATTTCACGGTCAGCTAATTCCGTGATTTCCAACTCGGTGGCGAAGGGTTCATTGATACGAATCAATTCGCCCGCCTGCTCGAGGGTGTCCAAAAAATCCGCGTATGATTCGTAGGCCATCTTTTGAAAAGACCAGCAACAGAGGCCGCTGCNGATGTCACGGCATATTTAACATCAACTCCTGAAAAAAACGATGCTTATCAGCTCAAGCTAGGTGCTGGTTTATTAGCTCGACTCAGATTGGACAAACCCTACGATGTCTCCACACAATCGACTNTGCTCGCTTGGCTTAACCTCTTTCAGACCGATTTTATGAGTATAAAAACAATCAACTTTGCGGGCCGCCTAATTACCCTGACAGCGCTTAGCATTGCTCTCTCCCAAGCGCAGGCGAAAAGCAAGCCCAACGTGTTGTTCATCTTCGCAGACGACCAATGCTACGAGACTGTGGCTAATCTTGGCCTGACCGACATCGACACCCCACACCTAGACCGCCTTGCCAAGCACGGCACGCAATTCACCCGCGCCTATAATATGGGCTCGTGGAGCGGTGCGGTCTGTGTGGCCAGCCGCCACATGCTGATCACCGGTCGACATATTTGGCGAGCTCAGACAGCATCGCAAGTACTGCGAGGTAAAGGCAAAAACCTAACACCCGCGCAGCAGGCAACACGCGAGGCTGAGTATGCCAACCTGTGGCCGCAGGTCATGGAACGCGCNGGATACCAGACTTTTTTCACNGGCAAGTGGCATATACAGGCCCCCGCCGAAAAAGCCTTTCAGATCACCAGAAATATCCGAGGCGGCATGCCCAACCAGACTCCCGAGGGCTACAACCGACCTCTACCCGGCAAGCCGGACCCGTGGAGCCCATACGACATAAAATTCGACGGTTTTTGGAAAGGCGGCAAACATTGGAGCGAAGTGGTCGCGGATGACGCGGTCAACTACATCAGCGAAGCCAAGCGAGACGAACGACCGTTCTTTATGTACATCGCGTTCAACGCGCCGCACGACCCACGACAGGCNCCGAAGGAGTACATCGAGCGCTATCCGATCAACCGTATTAAAATACCGGAAAACTACCTCGACGAATATCCTTACAAGGACGCTATTGGCAACAGCGCCAAATTACGCGATGAAAAACTTGGGCCATTCCCGCGCACCCACCATGCCGTTAAAGTGCATCGACAAGAATACTACGCCATCATAGAACATATGGATGCACAAATCGGCCGCATCCTCGACACACTAGACGCTTCCGGCCAAGCGGAGAACACCTACATCTTTTTCAGCGCCGACCATGGCCTAGGTGTTGGACATCACGGCCTGTTTGGCAAACAGAACCTATACGAACACAGCACGCGCGTGCCGTTCATCGCGGTCGGCCCCGGCATCAAAGCCAACCACAAGATCGACGTGCCGATCTATCTGCAGGATGTGATGGCCACATCGCTTGATATCGCCGGGGCCAAGCGCCCAGCGCAGGTTGAGTTCCAGAGCCTGATGCCCCTGTTGAACGGAAAGACAAAGGAATCGAAGGTAAAGGCCGTGTACGGTGCCTACCTAGGACTACAGCGCTCGGTAACGCTTGGGAAATGGAAGCTGATCCTTTACCCAAAAATTGCCAAGGCACGACTGTACAATATTAAGCGCGATCCTCTTGAGATGAGAGACCATGCCGAGGAAGAGTCGAAGGGCAAGCTCATCAAGCGGCTATACAAGCGGCTGCAAAAACTNCAGCAGGCGAACGGCGACACACTCGACCTGAGTGCTGCCTTCCCCAAGCTGNACTAATACCTTATTCCCTCCAACTTGTTAAACAATCAATCTGAACGTCTGGTAATGAAGTGGCTAGCTATCGCGNNGTTCATAACCGCCGTTGGTCAAACAGCAAAGGCGGCCGAGCCCTCCATCATCGCACCTGAAAGCAAAGGCACCTTCCGAGGGCGCCCTACTATTCAAGCGGTAAGAGTCGATAATAGTCCCACGATCGATGGACACATGACCGACAAAGTATGGCAAAGAGCCAAGCCAGGTGGAAATATGCTGCAGAATTATCCGAAGGAGAATGTCCCGCAATCTCAAAGCACAGAATTCAGAATCATTTATGATGACCATGCGATGTACATTGGTGTGTGGTGTTTTGATTCGGATGTAAAAAAACTGGTCGCATTGAATATGGAACGCGATGGATACATGAAATATGAAGACAGCGTGACTNTTGTGTTGGATACATTTTTGGATCGTCGTAACGGATACAGCTTCATGGTGAACACTTATGGCGCTAGAAGAGACACGTTAATTAGTAATAATTCATACGGTGGTGACGAATGGGATGGGGCTTGGACAGCTCGCTCTCGAGTTCATAACTGGGGTTGGGCAGTCGAGATCGAAATTCCTTTGAAGTCGATTAGCTTTGATGAAAAGAATGATATATGGGGCTTAAATATCGGTCGGAGCATCGGTCGTGATGGGGATCGCGGTTTATGGAGTAATTCTAGGACTTCAGTTTACTATTGGCATGCTTCAGAATACGGAAACCTGACGGGATTACATGGACTCAAACAGGGGTTGGGGTTGGATGTGAACCCTTATATTCTCGGCAGATACCAAGAAGACAGACTCAAGGATGACACTGATTTGTTAGGGGATTTCGGTGCTGATGTAAGGTACAGGTTAACACCCAGTCTAACAGCGTTGGCNAGNGTGAATACTGATTTTGCAGAAACGGAATCGGATCGTCGTCAGGTGAATTTCACACGCTTTCCTTTGTTCTTCCCAGAAAAGCGTCAGTTTTTCCTGGAAGACGCCGGGATATTTGGTTTCGGCGGTATTGCATCAAGCAGCCGGCGTTCCTCTGAACAGGCGGAAACTTTGTTGATGCCGTTTTTTAGTCGACGGATCGGTTTGAGCGCCGATCGGGAAGTCGTTCCGGTTCGGTTTGCCGGTAAACTGACTGGCAGGATTAATGACTACAACATTGGTTTTATGGATGCGATTGTGGACAGTGAAGATGGCCCACAAAACACATTTGTCGGTCGGGTGAGCCGAAATATTTTTGAGCAGTCATCCGTTGGTTTTTTAACAACGATTGGTGATCCAAATTCCAATGAATTGAACACTGCCAACGGAGTTGATTTCACCTATCGAAACAGCAATGTCCTTGGCGGGCGGACATTTATAGCGAACGCATACACGCTGGGAACACATACAGAAAACGAGAAAAACTTGGAATTGGCGTGGGGTGCAAACACAAAATTATTTGACAGGAACATCGATCTTGAAGCNGGGGTCATGGAAATTGGTGATCAATTCAACCCAGCATTGGGTTTTGTTCGAAGAAAAGGAATACGGCGATACAATATCGAGGCAGACTTAATTCCCTACCATGATAACATAACTTGGTTACGGAACAGTCGACACGGATATGATGCATCCTTTTACACAAATCTATCGAATGACGTTATCAATACACAACAGTCATTCGGATTAATGTCTCTTTATCTTGAATCACAGGATCGAATTTATCTTAAGGTTGAGCACATGACAGATAGGCCTGATGAGGATTTTCCAATTGCAGGTGGACTTACAATTCCAGCTGGTTCCTATGACTGGTGGTCTGTTCGACTGAGTGGCCTGTTTGGGCTAAATAGGCCGCTACTCATAATGCCTTCCTACAAGGCAGGTGGTTTTTATAACGGTCATCGCCAGAAANTCGGTTTGGAATCACGATATATCCCTACGCCAAAGCTCTCGATTGAAGCAGATTATTCGCTAAACTTGATCGATCTTGAAGAGTATGGAGATGCATCGATTAACCTAGTGTCCGGTAATGTGCAGTATAGTTTTACCCCGGATCTGTTTATTTCAAATTTAATTCAGTACGACGACCTNTCCGATTCCATCGCGATCAACAGTCGTCTACAGTGGGAGTACAAGCCAGGTTCCAAGGTGTTCTTCGTTATAAACCAAGGCTATGTTAACGAGATGACAGGGCTTGTTCTTCGGGATTTTGAGTTAGTGGCTAAGATCGGAGCTTTGTTTCGTTTTTGACGATTTGCTCTCGTAAAATATTATTGGCTTCGGTCAAGATGTGGCGTGCACTTNGCCAAACTTAAACTTCGTGACTTTCGGAATTACCGCAAGCTCGAGGCANAGTTTGAGCCGGGATTTCACGTTTTGCTCGGAAGTAATGCCCAGGGCAAAACCAACCTCCTAGAAGCAGTCTATATTTTATCAACCTTAAGGTCTTTTCGCGGAGTTGGTAATTCCCAGATCATTCATCATGAACGTCCTGCTTTTTTTGTTGGAGGTATTACTATTGGCCAAACGGAAAGTGATATCCGCTACTACTGGGCTCCTAAAGAGAGAAAACTTATGGTAAACNAGAAACCGATCCGACGCCTGGCCGATTATCTTGGTACACTTCGCACGGTGGTTTTTTGCACAGACGATTTGCAACTTGTCAAAGGCTCGGCCAAATCACGAAGGCGTTTTCTCGACCTATTGCTGACTCAAACACAGCCCGGTTATCTGGATTTGCTTCACCGATACACGGAGTCACTTCGATCACGCAACGCCTTACTCAAGGGAGATACGCCAGATACTACTCTGCTCGAAAGTTTCACGGCAGAACTCATCTCAACAGGCAACAAGTTGATGACGGCCCGAAAAGGATTAGNCGAAAAACTGTCACCGCTCGTTCGCATTGGGTATCGAAAAATTGCTTCCAAACCTGAGGATGCAAAGATGGATTACNCTCCGAGCGTGATGCATGATTTTGCAANAGAACTCGCCAAATCGCGAATNAGGGAACAGCGGTATCGCAGCACCATCGTTGGGCCGCACCGGGACGAAGTTAAACTGTCTCTGAATCATAAACCGGCATCAGAATACGCAAGTGAAGGACAAAAGCGTACCTTAGCTATNTCGCTAAAAATGGCGCAGGCCGACTATCTCACCGGTGTCCACGGTTCGCCGCCAATCCTACTGATTGATGATGTGATGGGTGAACTGGATGCAGGACGCCGGGCTGGCCTAATGCCTATGATCCAACGTACTGGCCAAGCACTTGGTCAGATATTCATGACCTGCACAGAGGAAAACTGGCCTGATGAACTGAACCGGAGCACGCACCGATGGCAGATTGATACAGGAACGATAGCACGATTAAAGTAAGCAACCGTTTGAACAACCGCAGATGAATTATCCGTTGAACAATCGACCAAACAATTTTTGGAGCAGCACTTTCCAGGTGACCTTGGCAGCAACTTTGTCAAATAGCGGGCGCAAATGACTAAGTTTCTCGATATCCTGAACGGTATAACCTTCGATATTTAGACTGACTGCACGGAATTTTTCTGCATCCGATAGATTGGTGAATTTGAGCCGTTCCCATGAGAAATTTAAGTTACCAATCGTGAAGTAAAGCGGCGACTCATCGAGCGCAAGCTCTACAGTAGACTTCGCCACGGCATCGGGGAGTGAGATAAGATTACGGTCGCCCGCGCGAGTTTCTACCAGGTGAAATTCAGTGAGGCGGATCCGCACCTGCCGAAAGTGCGGCCTTAGGCGCCGACTCACATTCATCAACTCCGAAAAGTCACAGTCGATGAACAGGTCATCAATTCGGAGCATCGGAGCGCCACCGTACTTAGGAAGATTGTAGATTGTAACATCGGAAGCGGCAACGGTTGAGTTTAGCGGGAAGCCGATCTCGAGTCGGCCAATCTTAGCGTCCATCCCCTGCTCTCGAAATTCGTTGACGATCCACCATTTGGCCAACGCGTCCTTGGTAAGGAACAGTCCGATGCCCACAACCAGCAACAAAATTAGCAGGCGAAATGCCCAGCGGAATAAAAACCGCATAAATGGGCATTACCAAATGCCGACCCCGCTGACAACGCGAAACATTACTTAAACCGTTCCACGCTTGACAAAGTTAAGTACTTCTCGGTGGTTTAGCTTGCCGGTACCGAGTTTTGGCAATTCATCCACCACCATCAAGTCACGCGGCGCGCATAGGTTAGTCATCCCGACAGCAGTGATGGCATCTCGCACCTCCGTCAACAGTAGATCCGGCTGGTTGGTCACAGCGACGAGTTTTTCACCTTTCTCCGCATCAGGCATCGCCACCACTGCCACCTCGCATGCTTCACCATGCTGAGGGAAAGCACCTGCCAATGCATCCTCAACGGCGGTCAGGCTAACCATCTCGCCGCTGACCTTAGCAAATCGCTTAGCTCGGCCTCGCACCCAGAAGTAGCCGTCAGCATCGACGTGAATGATATCTCCGGTGTCGTACCAACCATTAAGTTCCTGAAATGCCGCATTTGCATCGGGATTAAGATAACCCTTCATCACGTTGGGGCCTCGGACGAACAAACGACCAGCATCTGCCACACCGTCGACCGGTTCTAGCCTGTACTCTAGGCCCGGCAACAGGCGACCAACGGAGCCGAACCGATTGTCAGCCTTGGTGTTGACAGAGATTGCCGGAGCACACTCTGTCACACCGTAGGCCTCTGTGATGCGAACCCCAAACCGGCGCGCCCAAATGTCGGCAGTTGATTGCTGNACCTTTTCCGCGCCGGCTAGNAGATAGCGCACGTTGCAAAAATCGTAAGCGTGCGCCTTGCGCGCGTACCCGTTTAGAAACGTGTTTGTGCTCAAAAATAGCGTCGCATTTGAATTATACACAGCTGTCGGAACCTGCCGGTAGAGCAACGGTGACGGGAAAACAGTTGTACAGATGCCCCGACAAAGCGGCATAAGCGTACCCACGACCAGCCCAAAGCTGTGAAACATCGGAAGACAGTTGAATACGCTATCAGTATCCATCACATCCACTGCGGCAAACAACTGTCTCAAGTTGGCGAGTATGTTGCGATGCGTCAGTTCAACCCCCTTGGGAACGCCCTCAGAGCCACTGGTAAAAAGAATCACCGCCGTTCGGTCCCTGGGGATGTTGAACTGTGATTGACCAAGCGCAAGTCGATGCCTGAGCAGCACGCTCAGTTTGCTCAAGCCGCTAATGTTTTTTCGAATATCCTCAAGATAGATGAACTCGATACCGGCCGCCTCCATCGGCGACACATCCAGCTTTGCCTTGGCAAGGAAGAGGCGAGAAGTGATGATCTGACGAAGCCCAGCTAACTCCGCGCATGTTAACATTAACGGCACGCCACTGGAGTAGTTAAGTACAGCTGGAATCTGACCTATACGCCACAAGGCCAACAACGTAATCGGAGTCCCGTTTACGTTGGGCAACAGCACGCCAACCCGGTCCAGAGTTGGATCTAGCAACCGCCGAAACTGTCCGCCCAACACTTCCGCGCCAACCATTACCATCCTATGCTTTAACCGTTGTCCAGTAACATCCTCCAGCACCACTGTGCTTGGACGCTCGCGTGCCTTGGAGGCAATCTCGGTGAGCACATCCCCGTGACCGTGCTTCATCTCCACATAAAACTGATGCTCGATCATCCGCTCGCGCAGCCACCGCGTCATCGCCTCACGAATATCGCTTGAGTCGCGAAACTGTTCGATCGGTGTCTTTAAAAGATCGCTGAAGTGGATGCTCATGCGAGGGAACAATTGTTTCCACCCTGGCTGCCGCGACCACGGCAGTCGGTGNGCATTACGCAAATGGCATAGGATCAGCCGGGCATCGGTCTTGTGCAGGAGAAAACCGGTGCCCTCGAACAGTTTCATCAGGCAGCCAGTTTCGGAAATGCGCCCCTCAGCGAACAAAATCAATCGACCACCCCCCTGCAAGAAATTAGCCATCTCCTTGANAGCAAACGGTGAGGCATGATCCACCGGAAAGGTGTAACGGTTGACCATAACAAAACGAAATAGCCAATGACTTTCAGCCCGAGCGGATGAGGTTACAAACCGCCAATCCTCACCCACGCACAGCCCCACCAACCACCAATCGAACCACGACACATGATTGGGTATAAGCAGCACCGGCCCTGGGGTGTCCAGCACTTTATCGTCGTGAATCCGGAGGCGAAACAGGAAGCGGGCAAGGATTCGGCTAATAATTCGGAGAAACGGCATCAGATCGGGTTCGAAAAAACTCCGCCGGTTGTAGCGGAGCCATCGCCAAACAAAAGCCAAAAACCGCACTCGACCATGCGGATAGTTGTAGTGAGTGCTGTCTATAGCGCACCGGAAAAGCGAGGCCAGCTGAAACAATCCTCCATGCCCTCTACTTGGATTTGCGTGNAGGGCGCGCAATCTTGGCACTGGCAGGGTACGCGATCGCCTCCTCGTGCGGTAGGTGGTAGAAAAAACCGTCCTCCGCACCGAGCAACAGGTCCGGCTTTCCGTTACCGTCCCAGTCCACGACACACGGGCTGGTGCTGTGCGATGACAAATTTCGTTGGCCAAGCGGACCTACGCGCTTAAGGACGATCTTGCCATCGCGCGTTTCACAGTTACGCCACCAGTCAGCGTTAATTGAGTCGACCAACACATCGAGCCGACCGTCGCCGTCCCAATCTGCAACNGCAATCTTTCGTCTGCCACTCTTACCCGCAAAGCCGGGGTTCAACTGAATCGGCTGGTTGTCTTCATCAACAAAGAGTCGACGTGGGGGAAGCAACTCGAGTTTGCCGCGTGCTCGCCGACGCTCAAATAATGAAAGATAACCTTCGTAATCGAGCATCACCAAATCGTTCAGTCCGTCGCCAGTGAAATCCACCGCAACCGGTGTGGTACGCCACTGGCTGACAAGTTGGTCGCCTCTTGGATTCCACCAACACCACTTCGGCTTGGGCGGTGAGCTTAACCAAGCGACCTCAACCGGGCCGGCAACTGTCAGGCGAGGCTGCGTTCGACTCCCGACATTGCGATACCACAGCACCTCACCCCAAATCGAGTTTACCAAAATGTCGGATAAGCCATCGTGATCCCAGTCTGCTACGGAGAGCGTCGTGTAGCCCCATTTCGCTTCGCAAGGTCCCTGAATGCTTCCGTTCTCACCAGCTTGAATGCGGATAACTTCTCCATCGGCCTTTAGCAGCCGGCCAGTTGCCCAACGCGGCCTGGCTCCTCCGCCAAGATTCTCAAAAAAACCGATGTAACCAGCCGTATTACCACTCACGATATCAGCGTCGCCGTCNCCATCCCAATCCACCGCCACCGGTGTGGAAAGCGCGCCGAACTTCACACCAACCGCCTTCTGCTGGAAAAATTTCGGCGCGGCAAAAAGCGGCACGCCATCAACCAAGCGACCCGTATGCTCGACGAACGCCACGCGACCGTCCTCCTGTCCAACAATCAAGTCNACGTCACCGTCGCCATCCCAATCGATCGCGGACGGTAAAATCATTTGCAAATCCATCTTCAACTCTCCTTCGGCATGACGAAGTCGTTGACCGGCAAGGTAGCTGGGCTCCGTCCGCGAGCCAGCGTTTTGAAAGTATGTAAGCCTGTCGAGAAATTCGCCGCAAACCAGGTCCAGATCACCATCGGCATCAAAGTCCGCGAAATTCGGTGTAGGTAACCCGTAAACATCAACCGGAGAGCCGTCCGCCACAACAAACTGTTTGGGCGAATAAACCGGCTTGGCATTCGATCCGGTATTGCGCAACCAGTATACATAACCATGCAATGGCCCATTGAGCCACTCGCCCCTAGCGTTGTAGGCGTTGTCCCATCCATACTCGGTCCAATCACCCACGCCGATAACGAGGTCGATTCGCTTATCCCCGTCGTAATCCAAGAGACTCCACTGGTTATTGCGAATGTTTTTCGAATGAATGTTCTCCTTCGGAAATATCGACACCGAGTCGGTAAACCCCTTTTTTCGAAAGTCCACGAACTCTCGAGCAGGAATCAGGATTCGATCTTTTCTACTAACTCGAGACACCCTTATACTGCGGTGGCCTTTGCCTAGACGGACACCCGGCATGAACACCGGCATCGCACCAAATCCACCAGGATTCTCAAAAAGATAGGTTCCATTTGACGGCACATCAGGGCAAGACACCAGCAGATCGAAATCGCCGTCATCATCGTAATCCATCGGCATGGGCCATGCCCAAAGCCCGACCGCTAAATCCACGGTCAGGTCAGAGTTCTCATAACGAAGTTGCTGCAGACCGGTTTCCGCCTGACCAAGCGCCATGCCACCCGTACAAAATACAGAAATGAGTGCGCGTCGGAAATTTTTAATACAGAAAACAATCATACAGGGGATCTAGCTCGAAAAAACAGTAACGGTTTTAGCGAGATTGGGGGCAAACAAAAGTCAAACCCAATTCATCAGACTACATACCCAGAGTCAATAGGAGCNGAATATCTGGGTAATTAAAATTACAATCTTCGTAACCAACTTATTAGCCAACTCATCAGAAAAAAGCCGGTGGTTACCCACCGGCTTAAAATCAACGCTTACTNAACCAAGTTCTTGGTCTAGGCAAACAACTTGGTAACCGCCTTGGACTTAACCAGCTCACGTGGCTGGTTGAGGTGATTGTANACGATTGTCTCGGGATCAATGCCAAATGCGTGATAGATTGTCGCCAATAATTCACCAGGGTGAAGCGGATCCTCTACCGGAGCTGAACCAGTCCGATCAGATTTGCCGTGAACGTAACCACGTTTNATTCCNGCGCCAGCTATCGCTGCAGTGTANCAGTAAGGCCAGTGGTCGCGACCATCTGCACTATTACCGTTACCGGAAGTGCTAACACCCTTTTGTGGACTTCGGCCAAATTCACCGACTGCAACAACGAGTGTCTCGTCGAGCATACCACGTTGATCCAAGTCGGTGATCAAACCCGACAAACCGGCGTCGAGCATCGGCGCAGATTGATCCTTCATACGCTTCGGAAGGCCAGAATGAACATCCCATGAATGATTGTCGGAGTTAGCGACCTTCGGCCAAACGACTTCCACCACACGTGTNCCGGCCTCTACCAGTCGACGGGCCAATAGACANCTTTGACCAAAAGTATTACGGCCGTAAAGATCACGGGTTACCTCGGATTCCTGAGCGAGATCAAAAGCGTTTCGAGCACGACCCGAAGCCACGAGATTAAGTGCACGATCATAGTACTCGTCTAGTTTGAAATTAGCTACGGCCTTGTCAATGTCCGGCGAAGCGTCGTTGATGGCATCTCGAAGCCGGGCACGACGACGTAGGCGCAGCTCAAACACATCGGGACGCATCTTCAGATCATCAGTCTTAATGCGATCCATTTTGCTCATATCCATATCACCACCGTCTGGGTATAGATAGTAAGGATCGAACGACTTGCCTAGGAAACCGGCAGTGCCACCCTTTCCAACCACATTACTTTCCTGCAAAGGGCGCGGCAGCATGACAAACGGGAGCATCGGCTCCGTCGGGGGACGCAAACGTATGATGTTGGAACCGAAATTCGGGAAATCCTTCGGACTGGGCGGCTCGAGCTGGCCAGACGGGCTAACCTTGTCTGTGGTATAGCCGGTCATCATCTGATAGATGGCCGCCGTATGGTTAAATAGGCCATTCGGCGTGTAGCTCATGGATCGGATCATCGACATCTTGTCATTCACCTTGGCAAGCTTTGGCATTAACTCGGTGAAATGGATACCAGGAATCTTGGTCGGAATCGGCTTAAATATCGACTTCACATTGTCGGGCGAGTCTGGTTTGGGATCCCACAGATCCAAGTGGCTCGGGCCACCTTGTAGATAGCAAAGGATCACGTGCTTGGCCTTACCCCAACCAGGTCCGCCCACATGGCCGGCCTCTGTGGCACGAGCCTGTAGCTTGAGGATATTGGCCAAGCCCAATCCCATCATGCTGGATCCACCAATGCGAAGCAGGTCACGTCGCGTGACCTTCAAATGCGGATCGCACAAGTCCTTTCCGGGTTCTCCTGGTATCGTAATCATTGTCTTTCCTTTGGTTTATTAACTATAAAAAATCTTGTTAGGCGGAAAACTACCTTTTTTTTATGGCCCGTCAACGATTGAATAAGAACGCGGGGCTATTTATCAACGCCCACGCAATATCCTGTGCCGCAGTCAAACGGACAGTTTTTTGCTGGCCCTCACTCAGTTCCAGCGCGCGACGGAGTTCGGCCAGTTTAGGATCTACCGTTAGTGGTTGCTCGGCCTTGGCTAAAATCGCTTTCAACTCCGTGAGCTTGGGATCCTCTGGGCGCTTTTTCTTGGCCTCGCCGAGTTCCTTGTTTCTTACGGCTAAATCCTTGTCTTGTGCCTTAAANTAATCCGCNANGCGTTTGCNCTGATCATTTTTTCGTTTGTCCGNGGCGATGGCTAGAATGGTGCCGATGTCCACTGGATGCCCAATCTCGACCTTCTCATCGGTTGTCAACAGCAACCGGAATTTTCCNATTGAGTGCTTGTTGCTCTTATAGTTCTGNTTCAGAGAGAAGATCAGACGCGAGCCTCCTTCAGCTCCAAACTTCTCCTTCGGAATAAAGACCGCCATGCGGTCAGTCCCGACTTTGGGATGGGATGCCCAACCGCTATCGTCAACCTTGCCATCGATCGCCTTCTTAACGTCGAAATTCTTCTGGTTAAAGTCCGCCTTAGCNTCCTTGAATACAACCTTGGTCGACTTACGNCCCTGCCCCTTCCCGGTCGAGATGGCCTTAAGGTCGAACTCGGTTAGGACAAAGTTACCGTCATCGTTTCGGCCGGGACCCTTCTTCGGTAATTTGTCATCTGCAAGTAATTCAAGCCGGACACCGGTGATACCATTAAGCTTGGTGTCAGCATTGATGGTATACACGGTTTTCTTAAGGTCGCCGCTGGCGAAGACCACGTTGCTGTCGCGCTTCTCCAGTTTGGAGCCGTTGGTGGCCTTTAATTCACCAAGCTTAACAGCCGTCCACTTGGTTGAATTGGCGGCGGAGTCCTCCCAGTCGGCCAAACGCTCGGCCAAACCGTCATTGTATTCTTTAAGAGCCTGCTCTGCCTTGGCTANACGCTCCTTTTGTTTACGATCTGCCTCGGCTTCACGTGGGGCGATCTCCATCTGGTATGCCTCGAGCTTGGTCTTTGCCAAGCGGATAGCATCCTCACGCTTCTTGGCCCGATCCTCTTCTCTTGGGGCAATTTCTTTTTCGTACTCAGCCAATTGATCGACTGCAGTTTTATGTTCTGCCTTGACGTCTTGGATTACTTTCTTGGCTGCATTAATTTCCTGTGATGTAGCATGGCGGTTGAGTACGCGAATGAACAATTCATCGATCATTTTCTCGTCGTCCGCCATGTCGGAAACGAGCTTAGTGATGGCATTGTCCTTGGCACTGATCGCATCGCCCACAGTCGGACCACTGATAAGCGCCATGATCGGGCCAAGCTGAAGTTCGTTTGAACGCTCGCACTCACAGGCACTCTCGCGAGCGGGACGACCAAGGTTGCCAAGGAAGCCGTCAGCAAGCTTAACGCCGGAGTCCGGTAACTGCGCGGCCCGAGTGCCCTCTGGTACGCCTGGAAATTTGCTCTTGGTGCCAGTCACGCGGTAAATAGAATCAAACAACACCTCGGCTGGGAGGCGGCGCGCCTTCGCATGCGAGTAGTTAATTGTGTCATCCTCGTTCCACTTGTTGGCCTGCACACTTAATTGGTAGGTGCGTGACTTGGTGATAATCTTCACAAGATGACGCACATCAAATCCGCTTTCGATGAATTGCTCAGTCAACCAATCGAGCAGTTCTGGATTAGTCGGGGGGTTGCCAGCACGAATATCGTCGATCGGCTCGATGATTCCGGTACCAGTCATATAACCCCAGATGCGATTAACATAACTCTTGGCGAAATATTCATTGTCGGAGGCAGTCAGCCAGGCAGCAAAATTTTCACGTCGGCTGCCTTTTTCGGGCATCTTGTGCTCGGCGGCAAAAGGGAAGGCTGGCGACGTAATTTCGCCGGTTCGGTCGTGCTTGGTTTCTCCTTCGTTGCGATCATAGATGATTTCGTAAAGCGGTTTGGCTCCTTCAACCGCAGTACCCCCGATGCGCTTGTCACCGGACTTGTCATCCTTCTTGAGGCTCACCTGCGCAAAGTAAGCCGTAGTCTCGAAATATTGATTCTGCGTCCAGCGCTCAAATGGATGGTCGTGGCACTTGTTGCAGTTGAAACGAGTAGCAAGAAAAAGGTGCGTGGTGTTTTCCATTATTGCATCNGGTTGACGCAAAACTTTGTAGTANGAAGCCGCCGGGTTNTCCTTGTTGGAGCCGCTTGCTGTGATGATCTTACGTGCGAACTCGTCGTAAGGCGTGTTGTTGGCGACCTCGTTTCGAATCCAGGAGCGGAACGCAGAGGAACCCTCCGTGCCGAGGAATTTACGNTTGACCTGCAGGAGATCAGCCCACTTGTTGGTCCAGTGATCGATGTAGTCNTCGCTACCNACCAGCTTTTCGATCAACTCGTCGCGCTTGNCCTTGCTATCGCGCTTGTCAGAGGCAAATTTTAGAACGTCCTCGGCTGTTGGTGGCANACCAGTCATGTCAAGATGGATGCGGCGCAAAAACTCCTCATCGGAAGCCAGCCCAGAAGGCAACGTCTTGGTTCGTTTAAGTTTAGCAGCCACGAACTCGTCCACCTTGTTGTTTGTTGGCATGTCTTTCCACTTGAAGCCAGAGCGATCGCCCATCACGGTCACAATTGTGGAGGCGTAGGAACCCTCGAATCGGGCCAGCATCGGAGCCTCGCCGCGCCGGGCAGTAACCACCAAGCCGGTCTTGTCGGTTGTGGCAACATCAGAGTTGCCGGTCTCAATAAACGCCTCAGCAGTTACGTCACGTTTTTTTCCGTCGGCATAGGTGGCAATTACGCGCATCTGTTGCTTATCACCGGTTTTTTGTACCACCGGGTTTTTCGGTGAAAGCTCGATTCCAGTGACGCGCGATGACTTGAGGTCCAGCTTGGCTCCCCCGGCAATCCAGCTCTTGAGTATCTCATAGTAGTCCTCACCCATTTTAGTCAACTGACCTCCCTCGTGCGGGACGGACGCGGAGGCCTTAAGCAGAATCAGGCTGTTGTCGGGAGAGGCGACATTTACACGGCGACTAGCCAAATCGTCCGTGAAGGCACGAATATCATAGATTGGATCGTATCCACGGAGAGAAAGCTTGAAGCCGTTTTTGCCGTCCTTAGCACCATGGCAGGTGCCTGCATTGCAGCCCAGCTTGGAAAGCACCGGCATCACGTCACGGACATAGTCCGGATTGAAATCACCACTAACCCCAGCCACACGAACTGTAAGGGAAGTTTTCTGGTTTTTATGATAAATCTCGAGCTTGGCCACGCCGTCCTTGACCGGTTCCACCATGCCGCTCTTACTGACCTTGATAACGTCGGAATCTAGCTTAAAAGCAAAGTCACGCGAAGCGTCATAGATATCGCCGTTGCCCTTCACTGCAGTAAGCAGTAGTTGATTATAGTCGAACCTGCCATTTAAGTTAATCTCTGACGGCTCAACTGACAGGGCAACAACATCCTGCAGTTTGTCTTCTGCCATTGGCACCGACATAAAGGCCCGTTTTAAACCAAGAGCTTGACTGTCATACAGGCGCACCACGCCGTCAGCGCCGCCAACTGCGATCGTCTGGCCGTCCGGGCTGAACGCAGTTGAGTAAACTGAAGTGCCCAGCGAAACCTTGGCCAACAGTTTAACCTCCTTGGTGTGGTACTCGGCGGAAAGCTTCTTTGAGTTGCCATCAAGCGGACGTTCAAAAGCCTTTTTCAGCGCATCATTGACGCTGCTGTCGTAGTCAGAATGATACAGATAAACCGAACCGACACCGTTATAGCTGCTGCCAGCGATCATCTTGCTGCCATCCGCCGCGAAGTCGACCGAGAAAATTCGACCTGGCATCGGCGGAAATTTGCGAACGAGATTTGAATTGTCACCGATCACGCGCTTGGTCACGCGAGTAAGTCGGAAAATNTGCGGCACACCGTCNGAGCCACCGACAAGTACCTCCTCCTTTTTGGGATGAACTGTGATGGCGTGGATACCGCCCTTGAGCGCACCAGGCGTAATGGAGGTAATGTTGTCAACGAAACGCGATGTAGCAACCTCGGTTAACTTTACCGCCATGTCACGCCCAACCGAGACAAGATGGTCCCCTTTATTGTTCCAGACAGTGTCGAGGACCCAATCGTCATGATGATCCTTGAAAAGGACCTGTTCGCCGGTACTGATGTCAAAGGCACGAAGNGTGGAGTCGGACAGGCCAACAGCGACCTTTTTGTTGTCCGGCGACCAACTGATGCCATATAGAGTGTCGAACCCGACTGGGATCGACATCGACAATCGCTTACTGGCGACGTTCCAGACTTGAATCTCTCCTGCGCGAGCCGGAAGCCCCCCTGCCACCGCCAGCTTTTTACCGTCGGAGGAGAACTTGACCTTCTGAACACGCTCTGACAAGCCAACCAGGCGACCAGCCAAACCGGAACCGTCCGCGTGGTGCAGCAGCACCTCATGATAACCNGCCAACGCGATCAGAGTACCGTCAGGAGAATAGTCGATCGATGAGATTACCGGAGGCAAACTGTACACCGGCGGATTGTCCATATTGTAACGCTGCTTTGCGCTGGCCGGCGTATCATCCTCAGCCCCCTCGGTCACCCAGCGAGTTATTAGTGCGAGTTGATCAGCGGGAAGAGGATCGGCTTTCTGTGGCATCTCCGCATCACCATCAATCGGCGTGATCAACGTGATNAGATGGCTCTCGTCCGGCTTGCCTGGTACAATCGCAACCTCTTCACTGTCACCGCCCTTGAGAAGTTGCTTGAAGGTGGTCATGACATATTCGCCCTTGGCCTTGGCCGGTTGATGACAACCATGGCAAGAAGCCTGAAAGATAGGTCGTATGTCGTTGTAAAAACTGACCTTTTCCGGCTTAGCCTCCTCGGCATGGGCTAACCCCATCCATCCGAACAACACCGGCGTGAATCCAAACAAAAAACTCTTTGTCATAACCTTTTCCGTATCTTAAATGCAGCTAGTAGGACGTGCAATCTCGCTCACTGATTCAACGGTAANNAAATAGATNCATTTTTTTTCTTTTTTTTCAAGTGTTTTTGGTGANAATCGTTATAATTTACTCGTTTCTCCCGGCTTATGCCTATNAGTTTAATGNTTAATCATGCATAAGTGAGAAAAAAATTATTATTTAGCGCTGCAAGAAGTTATTTTCGCCTGTTAGGNGGATTGGACTATTGCGTTGTCGATTTCGGATTTAGGCACTAACAACTCGCCTTGACCAAGCGAACCAAACATGATGCGCCCGTTCACTGAATCGAACTATTAAGCCATGTTTTTACGTACCGCCTGCCTGAGTTTGCTAAGTTGTATTTCCCTGCTGGCCGCCGAGAAGAGCAAGCTCATCTGGAAACCGTTGCCGNATCTTCCCGGCAAACTTGGTGTGGCCGGGCCGTTCGCCGGAATACACAACGGTGCACTCATCGTCGCAGGCGGAGCCAATTTTCCCGAGGGCGTACCGTGGCGGCCCACCACCGAAAACTACAATTCACCCAAAGTTTATTACGATACGATTCATGNGTTCCTCCCNGAAGGCGAGGNCTACAAGGTCGTCACATCGGAAACCAAGCTGCCGCAGGTGATCGGCTACGGNATCTCCATCTCGACCGATAACGGCGTGATCTGCATCGGTGGCGAGTGGAAGGAAAATGTTAAGGATGAAACCGAAAAAAAATACAACTCCACCATGAACCGTTCGCCCAAGGTGTTTAAATTGGCGCACAAAGATGGTGCGGTTACGGTGGACACTGATTATCCCGATCTCCCAAAAGCCACCACGGCCGCATCTGGAGTACTCATCGGGAACAAAATATATGTCGTAGGCGGTGACAGCGGAGCAGGTGCAACCAAAAACTTTTGGATGCTCGACTTGTCCAAACGCGACTCGGACGACTTCAAGTGGAAAGCGAAAACCCCATGGAATGGACCGGCACGGACGCACCTCATCGCCGCGAGTCAAAGCGATGGCGCCGCTGACTGCCTCTATATTTTCAGCGGGCGCATGAAGGATGAATCCGGCCAATGGCACATGCTCGCCGACGCCCACAAATTTAATCCCAAGACAGACAAGTGGACTAAGCTAGACAACATCCAGCCCAATGGCGACACACAGCCACGCTGTGTGATGGCCGGCACGGCTGCAGCCATCGGGGAGAACAGTATATTGATTTTCGGAGGAGCGAATGGACAACGCTTCATCGCGCTCGATGACTTGGACGCAAAGATTGCCGCTGAGAATAATGCAGGTAATGCNCAGGCAGCCTCCACGCTGGACACCGAAAAACANAAGCTACAGGACGAACATAACGGTTTCAGTCGAGANATTTTGATTTTTAACACCGTCACCAAGCAGTGGCGCAAGTTCGCCAAGTTCAAAGAAGCTTCCAGAAACACGACCGTTCCGGGCGTAAACGACCAAGTGGCCATTGGCAGTCATGTCACGACCACTGCCGTCAAGTGGAACAATTCGATTATCATCCCCTCCGGAGAAAGCAGCCCAGGCATCCGCACCCCAAATATCTGGAAAATCGACCTCGCTCAACCCAGCCGGGATTTCGGNACTGCCAACTGGATGGTGCTGTCAATTTACATGGGGATACTCATCGGGATTGGAGTCTATTTTTCCCGACGNAACAAGTCGGCTGAGGACTTTTTCGTAGCAGGCAAACGCGTTGTCTGGTGGGCGGCTGGGCTTAGTATTTTCTCCACCATGCTCAGTGCGATAACGTACCTATCCATTCCCGCAAAGGCGTATGCCACCAACTGGACNTGGTTGCTCTTCAACATGGCCATCCCGATCATGGCGCCGGTCATCATTTTCTGTTTTCTCCCCTTTTACCGGCGGCTAGGCATCACNAGTGTCTATGAATTTCTCGAGATGCGTTTCGACTCCGGACTGCGCAAACTGGGCAGTGCAAGTTTTGCTGTCTTTCAGCTTGCACGCATGGGCATCGTAATCCTGCTGCCAGCGCTGGCGTTGTCAGCGGTCACCGGATGGGATGTAAAATATTGCATCATAGCCATGGGAGTATTGAGCACGATCTACACTGTGCTCGGCGGNATCGAGGCGGTCATCTGGACGGACGTCATCCAAACAGTCGTACTCGTGGGCGGTGCATTGGTGGCATTTTTCATCATCGTTGGCGAGGTTGACGGCGGCTTCTCCGCCATCGTCGACTCTGCAGCGAAGCAGGGTAAATTTGAAATGGTAAACTTGGACTGGAGTTTTATAAACGGCATCGACACTATCTGGGTGATCATACTCGGCGGAATCTTTGCACAGATCCTTAGCTACGGCACCGACCAAGCAGTCGTGCAACGCTACCTCACCACGCCAACCGAGAAAGAGGCCGCCAAGGCAATTTGGACGAACGCCTTCCTTAGCATCCCAGTGTCCGTTCTATTCTTCGGAGTCGGCACGGCGTTGTTTGTCTACTACCAACAGCAACCGNCCGACCTCGAACCTATCTCGAAGATCGACCAAATTTTCCCTCATTTCATCCTGCAACAAATGCCGGCCGGGTTAGCCGGACTGGTGATCGCCGGCGTGTTTGCTGCAGCGATGTCGAGCCTTGACTCAAGCATGCACTCGATCGCCACCGCGTTCACCACCGACTTTCTATCCAAAGGCCGNAATAACGATTCGCTGCTGCGCTTGGCCAAGATCATAACGCTGATTCTTGGTGTCCTTGGAACAGTCTCCGCGCTCTACATCGCGTCGCAAGAAAGCAAAAACCTTTGGGACACATTGATGGGATACGTGGGACTGATCCTCGGCACGCTGGGCGGCCTGTTCACACTGGCCATCTTCACCAATCGAACCACGAGCGTTCATGCATGGATCGGCGTAGTAGTGGCGACCNTTGTACTGTATCTAGTCAAATTTCATACGGATGCTCACCCTTTGACAATTGGGGCGGTCGGCACCGTGTCCTGTTTTGTCGCCGGTTGGATCGCCAGCCTTTTAATCGTAAAACCTACAAAGGATTTGACCGGGCTNACTTGGGTACAGCGAAAGTCGGCTTAACAATGACAACTCTTCGAAAAGGGCAATAATCAGTATGCAAATTAATGGAAATTACGGAATTAACAGGATTGTTTGATAGACTCAACCCAGGGTTATCAGCATTCGGCTTTCTTCCTCCTCATGCGTTTCGGGCATCTGTTTCCAATTCTTTGACAACGAAAACCAATCGCAAGACTAATCGAACGCCACTCTTTGTCGCTTGGCTTCCCAGATTAGCTGGGGTAGGCAATTGTCGTTCCTAAGAAGTGAACGCAAATCCGTCAAATAACAACACCCGCTCTATCCATTTTATTGGCATATGCGGTACCGCAATGGCCTCCGTCGCAGCAGCCTTGAAAGAGCGCGGCATCGCCGTCAGTGGCTCCGATGAAGGCATCTACCCGCCAATGTCAACCTTCCTCGCAGAGCGGGGCATTGAGGCCAAGTCGTTCGACGAAGCCAACCTCTTTCACAAGCCGGACCTAGTCGTAATTGGCAATGCTATCTCGCGCGGGAACCCTGAAGCGGAGTTTGCGCTCGAACAAAAACTCACCTACTGCTCACTGCCCGAGTTGCTTAAGCAACGGTTCCTGCGCGGAAAACGCAACCTCGTCGTCACCGGAACCCACGGCAAGACAACCACGGCATCACTGCTTGCCTGGCTGCTGGAACACAACGGGCTCAGCCCCGGTTTTCTGATCGGAGGCATCCCGAACAACTTCGGTCAGGGTGCACGTTTCACCAACAGCGACTGGTTCGTGATCGAGGGCGACGAGTACGACACCGCATTTTTCGATAAGCGCAGCAAGTTCGTCCATTATCTGCCCGAGGCGGTTGTCATCAACAACCTCGAATTTGATCACGCCGACATTTTTGGCAATCTTGACGAAATTAAAACTTCCTTTCAACGCCTCATCAACATCATCCCGCGCAATGGCTTGCTGCTGGCCAACGGCGACGACACCAATCTCGGGCCGCTGCTCGACATCGACCACTGCCCCATCCGCCGTTTCGGCTTGGGTGGAAATTGCGACGAACAAACCAGCGACCTGACCTACAGCGAAAACGGCTCTGAATTTCGGTTCGACGAAACGAAGTTTCGTATCCCACTGATAGGCGAATTGAATATCCGAAACGCCCTGGCCGCGCTGTTGCTAGCCCGGCATGCAGGTCTCAGCAACGGGCAAATACAGTCCGCTCTGGATACATTCAAAGGCATTCGGCGAAGGATGGAAATTCGAGGCGAAGAAAATGGAATCACGGTCATTGACGACTTCGCACATCATCCCACCGCCATCCGCGAGACTCTTAAGGCAATCGACCAAAGATACCCTGGTCGGCGGGTCTGGGCCATTTTTGAGCCTCGCAGCAACACCACCCGTCGGAACCATTTCCAGATAGAGCTTGCCGAGGCACTTCGCTTGGCCAATCGCGTCGTCTTGGCCAAAGTTGCGAAAGCCAGTCAAATTCCTGCCGAAGAGCGACTCGATCCGGTCAGGTTAATGGAAGACATTCGCGCCACCGGTACGAAGGCGGAAACTCTCCCCACCACAGATAAGATTATTGATTACGTCGTCGACCAGACAGAGGAAGGCGATATACTCTGTATCCTTAGCAACGGCGGCTTCGGCAACATCCATCAAAAACTGCTAAACGCCCTCGGACATTAAACAGCTGTAATAGAACGTCCAAAACGTAATGAAGTTTTACCGGGGGCGGATACGAAATGTCGTGTGTCGTGAAGTAGGCCGATAGTGCGCAGGAATCCTATAAGTCGGAACTGACACACGCGGGGTAAAGATTGTTTCCGGCTGGTTCCGAATTCTGCGATTGATTGACTTGACCGTTGATTTCTCAAGAAGCGAATAGCGGTTCGTGTACGGTTTCTTTTTCTGGGCCGACTTGTAATACGGTTCGCGATTGGCCATAAAAACCTTGCCCTTCGGCGGGGCAGTAATAACCGTCGGATTGCCCGTGGCTGGAGGTGGTCCCTGCGGCTTAGTCGTCGCGGTCTGGAACGTATCACCTGAAAGACTTAATGATAGAGGCACGTCACCCACCTCAATCCGCACACGACCTGCGGAGGCATCCACCGACAGCAGCCGAAGTGATCCGCCTTCATCCCCCTCGATGAGAGTGAAGTGGGCGGTTCGCGCTGGCTCGACAGAGCGATCCACCTTGGCAACACAAACCCGATATGTGCCACGTAGCCGATAGATACCTGTCAGTTTGTAATCGATTCCCTCAGGCAACGACGACGGCCCAGACACCTCGTACGTCTCCACACGGAAGTCCACCCCATCGGACTTACCGAAATACGACACCGTCGCCTCGCGGCCGTCCCCTTCGATCAAACTGCCAAGCGGCTGCCAGTCACCATCGCCTGTTTTGCTAAAGACCTGATATGCCAAGCCCCGCTCGGTCTCAAAATCGAGCTGTACCGAATCGCGCTTTGCCAACGGAAAAGCATCGGACTGAGACTGGGTGACTGAGTCCGCTAAACTCGTCATAATACCAAAACTCGCGATGAATCCTGCTACCATGGCTTTCATAAACCTGAGGCTAGTCCCGACCGCCCGATTGCGCAAGCCTTGTCCATTGCCAACCGCCGAGGCCGCGCCTAGACTCTGTGCGGCTTTGGCATGAATGTTTCCGGCTCCACAATCCTTATCACCGGCGGCACCGGCTCCTTCGGAAACCGCGTCGCCGCACACCTACTCAAGCAATCGCCCGTCAGAATCCGCATCTTTAGCCGCGACGAGAAGAAACAGTGGGAGATGCAACAGGCCTATCCCCATTTCCAATACATTGTCGGGGATGTCCGGGACGAACACAGCCTAGAAGAAGCAATGTCCGGGGTGGATCTTGTTTTTCATGCCGCCGCGCTCAAGCACGTGCCTTCATGCGAGCAATACCCATTCGAGGCCTACAAGACCAACGTGACCGGCTCACAAAACGCCTGCCGCACCGCCAAGGCCGCTGGTGTGAAGACGTTTGTCGCACTAAGTACAGATAAAGCCGTCAAACCACTCAACGCGATGGGCACTAGCAAGGCGATGATGGAAAAACTCGTTTGCAGTCAAAACCAGGATGGCGGCACTACCAAGTTCTGCTGCGTGAGGTACGGCAACGTCATGGGTAGCCGCGGATCGGTCATACCATTGTTCAAACGGCAGATTAATAACGACGAGCCGATCACCATCACCGTACCGGAAATGACACGATTCCTGATGACGCTTGACCAGTCAGTTGGCCTCGTCCTACACGCAATGCAGCATGCGACCGGCGGCGAAATTTTCGTCCGCAAAGCCCCGGCCTGCACGATTGGTAAACTCGCCGAAGCCATATGCAACAAGTACAGTTCCAAGGGTACCGATCACCCGATTCATGTCACCGGCATTCGGCCTGGTGAAAAACTTCATGAGATACTTGTCAACGAGTACGAAATGCAGCGCGTCACCGAGGAGGACCTCTTTTATGCCATCCATCCGGAATACAACGTACCGGAACACCGAACTGAACAACCGCTCGGCACCGAGTATACCTCCGCCAACACATGCCAATTTGACTCCGTTTATGACATCAAACCATTGCTCGACCAAATGGGCGAAACTGAATTGTACATTTGACCCGTGTGGCCAAGCTCATGCCGAATTCAATCCGACAAATGCTGCGCCCTCGTGACGCCGCTGACTACACAGCGCAAATAATTGGCTCTGGGGAAGTTAAGACAGCGCTCGACATTGGCTGCGGCACTCGCTCGCACCTCAGCGCATTTCGTCCTGAAGTGCAGACAACCGGCCTTGATGCCCATGCCGAATCCGTCAACCTAGCCCGAGCACGAGGCATACACGATCACTACATTCATGCGAATATCCTAAAAGACGATATCGAAGAACAGTTCGATCTCGTAACACTTTTTGGCCTCATCGAGCACTTAAATAAAACAACCGGCCTTGAACTGCTGGATAGAGTCGAGAAACTTTCTACAAAATACATCCTCTTGGAGACTCCACATGGTTTCGTGGAACAGGGGCCGGAGTTCGGCAACGAATTTCAGCGACACCACTCCGGCTGGTTTATCCATGAGTTTGAGGGACGCGGCTATACAGTACATGGTACAACCGGAACGCATTACCTTCGTGGTTATATGGCCGGACCAAAATATAACTTCCCGGGTTGCCTGCTGCTCGACGAGGCGCTTACGCTTCTGCTTCGCATCAATTGCAAACCCAAACATGCGTTCAATCTGATCGCCATGAAGGATGTGCGAGGTGTCCCGGCACGTCACGACAAGGAGGCACAGCCTTGAAGCTACTCATCCTCGGCGGAAGCGGCATGTTGGGCCACCAACTTTGGCGCGGACTCCATGGGCGACATGACACATGGGTGACGCTACGCCGCGCTGTCTCAGACTTCACCGAGTATCATTTATTCGACGAGACCAGAACAATCCATGTCGATGACATTACAGATGACACTACGCTTGACAAGACGCTTGACCAGGCGAAACCCGAGACCGTCATCAACTGCATCGGCCTAATCAAGCAGCGCGATGAAGCCGTAGACGAATCGCTCACCCGGCGCGTCAATGCCAAGTTTCCTCACCGCTTAGCCAAGCGCTGCGGCGATCTCGGGGCGCGCCTGATTCATTTCAGCACCGACTGCGTCTTCGCCGGCACGCAGGGCAACTACACTGAGGAAGATCCTCCGGACGCCCTCGACCTTTACGGCCAATCGAAACATCAAGGAGAAGTTACCGCCGCACATTGCGTCACAATCCGCACTTCAGTCATAGGATACGAACTCGGCACCTCCCTAGGGCTGCTGGCCTGGTTTTTGAGCCAAAAAGGTCAAACCATAAATGGGTATACACGAGCCATTTACACCGGTTTCACCACGCTCGAAATGGCCAAAATAGTTGAGCGTATTCTCACTCGAAACAATAATCTTTCAGGTGTTTGGCACGTTGCCAGTGAACCGATTTCAAAATTTGATCTCCTGAAACTTTGCCAAGCCAAACTAAGCTGGGAAGGAATCATTAAACCCGAGGACACGTTTATCTGCGACCGGAGCCTTAACGCCAAACGCTTCAACGAAGCCACCGGCTACTCTCCACCAAGTTGGGAAGCAATGATCAGCGAACTCGCACAGCGGTCATGAGCAACCAAGCGCACATCATTTCCGTCATCCCGGTATACAACGGGGAACGATTCCTCCGCGCCACGCTCGACTCGCTTGCCACACAAACACTTCAACCTGACCGTGTGGTCGTACTTGATGATGCCTCAACCGACGGCACGGCAGAACTCGTCGAGGCATACGAGTCGCTCGACTGCGAACTGATTCGCAGTCAACAAAACGAAGGATTGTTCCACAATTTCAATAAGGCGCTCGGCTATGCTACCGAGTGCGACTACCTGCATTACATTTGCGCTGACGATATGCTATTACCGGAGTTTATGGAGCGAATGACCGACGCGCTCAAGGATGCCGACGCGCCGTCGTTCAGCTACTGCCTGCCGGAATTTGTAGACAAGGACGGCAATCGGCTTGAAAGCCCGGAGCAGAAGAAAACGCATCCCCGCGCCGTCTCCGCCAACGCTTTGCTCGCACAGCACAGCGAGTGCGACTCGCTCATGCTAGGTGGCGTGATTATAAAGACACTTGGACAGACGTGCCCGATTCAGTTTCGCACCGACATGCCGCATGCAGCCGATTGCATTTTTTATTCCGACCTGACCAAATTGTGCAAACAACGGGTCGCCGTGTCAGAGGTGTTGCTGCAGATTCGACGACACCCGTTCAGCATGACTAAGCGCAATGAGGAAAACATCAAAAGCTGGGTAATCGACGAGTGGGAAGCCATACAACATGCGTTTGGCCTTATGGAACAAGCTGTACTACCGCGATGGCTGCGCCGGCAAAAACTGCGCTGCCTGTTCGCCGCTCGATCTCGCGTCAAGATGCAACAGATGGCTGATGAAAAACCAGATCATGTCCTGCGAATTTACGAGTCAGCTCGCCCCAGAGTGCCGTGGCTGCATTGGCAACTTGGAACGATCACCGTTTTTTTTCGTGATCTCTTATTCGGCTCATCGCTCAAAAAAGAGCAGTGGCAGTAAATGAATCTTTTTTTTCTATCAACTAAACGCTCTTCTGGTTGGGTCAAACCGTTTGGAGGCACAGCATTAACGCTTACCGCCGTCACACTGTTTCTGTTTTGGGATAGCCTCAACCCAGCGTTAATTCTGTTCTCAAACGATGGACCACTTGGATCGATTAGCACTGACGCGATTGAGATGCCTGACACGTTCTTCGGCTATTGGCATGACCTAAATTGGCTCGGTTACGAGCAACCTAGCGCATCGCCCGGCATCTATATGGCGCTTGGTATGCTCCTCCAAAAATCGGTGTTATACCTAAAGTTGTGTTCTCCTATTTGCCTTATCATACTCGGGCTATCCGCATGGTATTTCTTTCGTACGCTGGGCCTCCGAAACCTAGCCTGCGCGATCGGCGCGATGGCCGCCGCGTTCAACATGGAAGTGGTTTCGTACGCCTGCTGGGGGTTGCCATCGCGCGCACTCACATTTGCCACTACGTTCCTCGCCGCGGCATTCATCATGCGCGCACTGAAGTCAAGGCCGTGGGCGAACCTTACGCTAGCCGGCCTCTGCGTCGGGCTTGGCCTGATGGAGGGTTACGATATCGGTGCGTTGTACAGCCTTTACATCGCAGCTTTTATACTGTTCGGCTTTACCATCAAGCCGCTGGAGTGTGATAAAAGAGCCACGCTTGGCCAAGCAGCGGGACGGGGCTTGGCCGGGATCGCGATTGTGGCACTGGCCGCCGGCTTGACCGCCTCGCAAACCCTGTCCACCCTCGTCGGCACTCAACTCCAAAACTCAACCGGTGAGTTGATGACCCCGGAGCAACGTGCCGCGGCCAAGGAACGTCAGTGGACATTTCTTACGCAGTGGAGCCTACCAAAAATGGAGACGCTACGCATCGTTATCCCGGGCCTATACGGATACCGCCTCGATACTCCACGTCCATATGATGATAATAAAATCCGATCGCTGGTCGGCGGCAATTACTGGGGTTCAATGGGGCAGGATCCTTTGCTTGAGCGTGTAGCCGAAGTTAATGATGTCATCGCGAAGATGGGCTTGGAAAACATCGTCCCAGGCGAACTGGCCATGGCAATGAATATTACCGTCCCGGAGGCGAGCCAGCTATTGAGCCTAAGACAAAACAAGCACCAACTTCTGCAACGCCACTCAGGCTCGGGTGAATACGCCGGCATCATAGTCGTGCTACTCGCCGCTTGGGCATTATTTTTCGCACTGCAAAAACAAGCAAATATTTACTCAAAAAACGAGCGACGGATGATTCTGTTTTGGGCCGCGCTGGCAGGCATATCACTGCTCTTGGCCTATGGGCGGCACGCGTTGTTTTATCAACTCATCCATCAACTGCCGTTTTTCAACACAATGCGCAATCCGATCAAGTTTCTGCACCCCATGCACTTTGGGCTTATCGTGTTGTGTTGCTACGGCATCGAGGGGCTTCTGCGTTTGACCAAACGCGAGCCAACGGAGCCACAGCGCACGGTTCGACTGTGGATACGCGGCTCGGGCATCGCCGCCGGTTTGATGCTGCTCGGTTCTCTGATTTATGGAGCTTCCAGAAAATCGCTTGGGCTGCACATCGCTTCGCTAGGATTTGACCCCAACTCTGCGCAAGCCATGGCCTCATTCAGCGCAATGGAAGTCATCCTTTCCTCGCTGATACTGGGTGCCGGGGTATTTCTCGTTGCGAAACTGATGAGCAGCGATACCGCAGCCAAATGGGCTATAGTGCTTGCGCTATTGATGGTTCTTGACCTCACGCGAGCCAATTCTCCATGGGTGCAATATGAAAATTATAAGCACAAATACGATGCCAGCAACCCGCTTATCAGCACCTTGGCTAAAACCCCGCATGAGGGGCGTGTCACAATCTCTCCCCTGCCCTCCGGACTTCTCAATCAGCTTTACCGCATCGAGTGGCTACAGCACCAGTTTCTGTACAACAACATCCAGTCGCTTGACATCGTGCAGATGCCACGTATTGCCACCGACCATGAAGCATTCGAACGGCGTTTTACGATCACCGGCGACACAAACACACATTATCTTCGCGGACGGCACTGGGAACTCACTAACACACGATGGCTACTTGGCAGCACCAACGACGTTGCTTTTTTCAATCGTCAATTCGATCCCGGAAAAGCTCGATTCTCGGTGGCCAAAAACTTTGCAATCGGCCTCCGCCCCGGCACGAAAAACCCGAACTCTCCTGGCACAGAAGATTTTACAACACAATTCAATCAGGCCGGCTCGTACAGTATGATTCGGTTCGATGGGGCCCTGCCCAGGGCCAAGCTATTTGGACAATGGCAAGTGCAGACGAATGATGCATCTGCGCTCGAGGCCTTGGCGAAGCCTGAGTTCGATCCGCACGCCACAGTCATTGTCAACTTACCAATCGAACCATCAAAAAACGAGCTTGGCCAAGCAGCCGGCACGGTCAGAATCACGTCTTATCGGCCTAAGGCAATTAAACTCAAAGCCCAAGCAGCCGCCGAGTCAGTGCTACTCCTCAATGACCATTGGTCACCGCACTGGCGTGTCACGGTTAACGGCCGCCCGAGTGAACTACTCCGCTGCAACACTGTGATGCGCGGAGTGCATCTACCCCCAGGAAACCACGAGGTAGAGTTTCGATTTGAACCCTCGCTCACCTGGCTCTACGTCAGTCTAGCCTCGCTGCTTGGTGGCTTCGGGCTGCTCGGTTTTGTTATCGTAGACGAGCGGAAGAAACCCTCGGCGTAATGGCTAATCAGCAAAGTTACTACCACAAGAACGAAGAGTACGCTGAGTTTCTTGATGGATGGGATTCCGGCTTTTATGCCAAGTACGCAGAGACGCTCTGCCCGGATGAACCAGGCGGCCAGGCGCTTGATGTTGGCTGCGGCGTAGGGCAGGTCATGCAACGGTTGATTGACGCCGGGCATGAAGCCCATGGGGTGGAAGTATCCGGACCGAACATCGAAAAAGCCAAACGCATCACCGAACACTGCCAACTCTATGACGGGCGCAAACTGCCGTACGGCGATGCCACATTCGACAGTGTCGGGGCGCTGAACGTACTTGAGCACGTAGAAGAACCGGAGGCGTTCCTTGAGGAACTGGTTCGCGTCGTCAAGCCAAGCGGCAAGATCGTCGTCTCAAGCCCGAATTTTTTTCGTGCACTTGGACTGCACGACTACCATCCCCACATGCGCGGCCTTGGCAACAAGTGGCGGAACTGGCGGCGGCTCTTGGAAAAGCGCCGGCAGATGGCCAAAAATCACGGTTCAGTTCGCTTCGACCGGATGGAGCCAATACGACGCAAGCCTTTCCAGCCGGACGACGACGCGATAGTCGCCACTAATGGTATAGAAATCCAATTCTTCCTCGAGCAAAACGGTTGCGATGTTCTACGCGTCGAATGCACCGACCGCCATGTACCCAAGCTGGTGGACCTCGCGCTCAACCTTGGTCCTTGGCGATACTTCATTTTCAACGCCTTCGTCGTCGCAAGACGGAAAGCCAGCTAAATCACGCATCCAAAGTTGGGAGCACAAACTGGGGCTGTGATTGCCGTTGACAAAGCCAAAAGACCAAGATCACCTTCCAGAGATGACAATCCAACAGGCAGCCGGGCTCGCCGCCATTTTGATGGTGGGCTGCGGCAAGCAACAGCCCGCTCCAGAGGAGAACACGGACAAGCCTGTTTCCGAAAACATTACCCACCCCAAGTTAAACACGAAACCTGTTAACTCTCCTGCCGAAGAGATACCACCCGATCCGCCAATAAAAAACTCGACTTCCAAGCCGAAAACACCCGAGATTACGATCTGGGATGCCGCCAGAACAGGCGACACAGAGGCCATTCGACAGTACTTGACAATCGGCACCGACATCGACGCGAAAGATGAAGGCGGATGGGTACCTTTACACAGCGCATCTGGGGCTGGGCACAAGGAGATCGTGAAAATGCTCCTGGCAGGCGGCGCAGACGCAAACCTCCCAGCGCTGAGTGGAAAAACGGCCCTCGACTATGCCTCAAGGGCAGGACATAAGGAAACCGCCGACCTTCTTCGAAAGCACGGGGGCAAAACCCGGGTAGAAATGCAAGCGCAAGGGAACAAGTGAATAAAAAGCGAAAGGTCGGTTTTACATTAATCGAACTACTGGTGGTGATTGCCATTATTGCCATTCTAGCCGGCCTTCTCCTGCCTGCTCTGGCCAAGGCTCAATATTCCGGAAAAAGAACCGTCTGCATCAATAACATCAAACAGCAGCACCTGTCGCAGATCATGTACAGCGGCGACAACGGTGGGCGATTTCCAAAGCGCGCCAACCAAATTAGCCCAGACTACCATCGCTGGAACGGCAACAAGGCCAGCATTGTCAACGTCATGCGTGGCACTTTTGTGCCAAACCGATGGATTTTAATCTGCCCAATCACATCCAAGTCTTTTGGGAATAAGTGGCCGACCTACTCCAACCCAGCTGGCGGCGAGCCCGGTGGATACGGAGGCTGGGATACCGGCATGGATCTCAAGCCACCGCGCCCGGCTGCCCATGTCTATGTAGCCTACATGTGGCTGGCCAACTTTCATATGCCAACCTATTTCAACGCGGAAAAACCTTGGCCAAAAAACGATACCGAATGTAGCAGCGATCGGGCATTCATCACCCACCGAATAAGTGACACCCCCGGCACAAAGCTTTGGGATGTCGGTCACATGGGCTCGTTCGATGCCGGAAGCCAGAGCAAGCCGTTCTTCTCTTTCTCGATCGCACCAGACCAACCGGTCGGCATGGCCGACGGCAGCCTTATCGTCCGCAATAGGCAGCAAATCAAGAAACGCGCCCGGGGTGCACATGGCGGCGTCACTACCTACTACTATTAAACTCTTAAGCTATATGAACGACTTCCCCAATAACGAAAAACCTTCCACTACTTGTTCATAGGCAAGCGTAAAGACGAAACGAATGAAGTATTAAAAGCTTAAGGGATATGAAGCACCATCTAGCCAAAATAATCGCAATTGTTCTATTAGCGGGATGCGGAAATGAAGCTATTCACGAGGCAGCGGCAACCGGAAACATCCAAGCTGTCATCCAACAGTTGGATGCCGGCACAGATGTAAATTCAAAAGATAAAAACGGTTGGATTGCTTTGCATGATGCGGTTTATTTCGGCAGTATAGAAATCACCGAAATATTAATTACCAATGGTGCCGATGTGAATGCGAAAGCTGACGGTGGTTGTACCCCATTGCATCTCGCAGCTAAAAATGCTCACATAGAAGTCGTTGAACTGCTTCTAGCTAAAGGAGCGAATGTGAATGCGAACGATGATTTCGGTGACACACCGCTAGATTGGGTCGAAATGATGAGTAATTGCTGCAAGGGCATGGAAGACAATGTATCCGAAGTAAAAGGCTCAAAAAAAGAACTCACCGCCATCCTCCGCAAACACGGCGGCAAGAAAGGTGAAGAAGTAAAAGCTGAAGAGAAATGAAAGAGCGAACTCCAAACCAAGTTCGTTTAACAACTATTACTTTGCCTAAAACAAGAAGATTCATGGACAATCAAGTAAAAGATTTTGTTACATAAATAAAAAATTGTTAACATTTCACTTTGCCCGTCAAAACCCTCTATGAAGAAAATCACCGCCATTGCCCTTTTCGTCATCCAGTTGAACTCGATCAATGCTCTGGACTGGCCCACCTATAGGCATGATGCCCAAAGGACGGGAATTACCAGCGAGCAGTTGGCCCTTCCATTGTCAAAAGTCTGGATCTTTGAGTCCCAGCATCAACCTCAGCGGGCATGGCCGGCTCCATTCAGGGACAACCCATACTCAGGAGTAAAGGTGGAGACCCTGCTTACATTCGACCACGCCTTCCAGCCAATCGCATGTGGAGATTCGGTCTTTTTTGGTTCATCAAGTGACCATCAAGTTTACTGTCTAGACTTAACATCAGGAAGCGTCAAATGGACCTTTTATACTGAAGGACCGGTTCGCACCTGTCCAACATTCCATCAGGGAAGACTTTATTTCGGCTCAGACGATGGAATGATTTATTGCCTTAATGCCGACACAGGGCGTGAGCTCTGGCACCACCTTGCCGGCCCAAATAATGAAAAGATTCCAGGGAACGAACAAATAATATCCCGTTGGCCGGTCCGCTCGGGCGTGCTAGTCGAAAAGGGCCATGTTTATTCGGCTGCAGGATTGTTTCCTGCTAGGGAGGGTTCCTATTTATTTGCGCTGGATGCGTATGATGGAAAAAACATCTGGAAGAAAAAAATCAACCAGACAGCCCAAGGCTACCTATTGGCCACACCGAGTAAAATTTTTGTTCCGTCCGGCAAATTGACGCCATTGACATACAATCGGGCTAACGGAGATTACATCAATCGAATATCGGGACCGAGGGGTAACTTCGCATTGATTGTCGATGATGTCATGGTTTCAGGCCCGGGCATTTCAGGTGGAGAACTCGTAGCTCTCAATCAGGGCGCTAAGCAATATCGCGTAGCGAATTTCAAAGCTAACAAGGCAGTCATAAGTCCAAACTCAGTTTTTCTTGCCTCGAGGACCGAAATCGTTCGTCGAGACAGAAAGCCGTTGTCTCTGCGAAGTCTTGAGAAACGTAAAAACGACTTGAAGGAGATGATCCAGGCAGAGCTTGACTGGAAAAAGTCGAAAGAATTGAAATCAATGCTTGAAACAGCGAAGAAAAATTTTAAGGGCGTTGCCGATCTGAAAAATCGGATCCAGTGGCAGGCCGAAAAATTTGATCGCGGCAATGTGATTGTAGACCGTGAACTTTACGGCTTGGAAATCGGTGTTATTTCCGATCCGGGCGGGCAAAAAAACTTTGCAGAGTACGATCTAAACCTTGAGACAACGGGTATGTTCCAGTTGGAATTACGATATGCCGCACAAATGACTCGTCCGGGACGAATTCTCATAGATGGAAAAATTGTAAGAGAAGGAGCAATTGCAAACACCACCGGTGGCTGGGAACCTGAACACCAGAAGTGGCATAAAGAAGGATTAATCCATGTTGCCACAAAACAATTTACCCTCCGAATTGAGTCTGAACCAATGATGTCTCATATCGACCAGATAAGGCTTACGCCACTTATCGGAGACATACCTACAATGCAAAAATCCAATGCAGTCATGGAAGATTTGAACAGACAACTTTTTGAAGCAGAAAAAACCGCCAAACAACCAACAAGCATTAGTGTAAATGGAAATAGCTCCATTAAGGAAGAGATAAAGTCTATTGAAAAATCTATTGCCAAGATTAATTCAGAAGCATCGCTAATTAAGGAATGGAGGCAACCTGTTAAAGAGGCAAAGTCAATTATTCTCGCTGGGAACAACTTGTTTGTTGGACGGGAAAATGAAGTGCTTGCTATTCACGCCAGCACAGGGAGTATTGATTGGACAATGACCGTTGATGGAGTTGTCCATGGTATTGTTGTAGCTAACGGTTTCCTACTGGTAACCACAGACAAAGGCAGGATTTATTGCTTCGCAGAACAGGGCGCCCCGCAGCGAATCGCAAAAAGTTCAGACTCTACCAAGCGGACTGCAGAAGAAAATCAAAGCGAATATTTCGATCAGGCTTTTAGCAAGCAATTATTCGTGCAACTCGACCAAAAAACTGGCTATGCATTAATTCACGGAGTTGAGAATACGGAACTGGCAACTCAAATTCTTAGGAACACAAATTTCAATCTGGTTTGCCTGGAGGAAGATTTCTTGGTTGCCAATAAAACCCGCGATCATTTTAACGAAAAGATGCTGTATGGAAAACGGATCGTGGTCCACAAAAAACCGGGAAAGCAGCTCCCTTATCCGGATTACATGTTCAATTTTATTTGTGTGGATATTGGCACTCTAAAGGGGAAAGAACTTCTACTAAGTGAGTATTATCGACTGCTCAGACCGTTTGGCACCTTGATCATTGGAGATACAAAAGGAACAAGCGATTCATTAGCGCGCCCTCACAAGCTATTGGCTGATCTGGTTTCCAACAATCGGGATATCGACCGAGAAGTTCATTTCTCAAGGGATCAGCAATGGCATGTGATCAATCGGGCAAAGCTTTCCGGTGGTGGTGAGTGGTCCCACCAATATGCAAATCCCGGAAATACCGCCTGTAGTGAGGATATGCGGATTAACGGAAACCTAAAACTGCAATGGTATGGCAAACCCGGCCCCTATCGAATGTTTGACAGGCATTCATATACAACAGCACCGGTCTACAGCAGCGGACGTTTATTTACGCTCGGTGAGAAAATTTTATATGCGAATGATGCCTATAACGGTCATTTACTTTGGGAGAAAGAACTCCCCTCTCTTGAGCCAAGGGTAAACTTGCCCCGAGATTGCGGATACATGGGAGTCGATAGCGATCATGTATACCTTGCCGTTGAAAACAACTGCATAAAGGTCAATGCAAGATCGGGAAAAACCGAAATAAAATTTAACTGTCAAAAAATTGACACCGACTACGACTATAATTGGGGATATCTCGCCATAGTAGAAAAAACCCTGTTTGGCTCAAGCGTTAGATCTGGAAACTTTTATACTGAAGGTCGGGGACCCTGGTATGACGACTCAGGCTTCAATAATCCCCAAGATAGCCACAAGGTTTTGAGCGATTGTGTTTTTGCGATTGATATGGTCAGTAACATGCAAATGTGGACATACAAAGGAGTAATCATTAATTCAACCATTACAATCGGGGAAGATAGAATTTACTTCGTCGAAAATAGGAACCCAAAGGTTCTACAGGACAAGGCGCGCAGATTAAGCGGAGGTAAAGAATGGATGGAATTACATCTTGTTGCCTTGGACGTGAAAACAGGGCAACTGGTCTGGGAGAATAAAATGGAATTTGAACAACGCACCCCTGTGTTCTTTACCTGCTACAAGGAGGGAATATTGATCGTACTGCGTTCTTCCACCAAGTCATTCGATCTTAAGGCAATTAATGCCAAATCGGGTAAATCAGTATGGAATCGTGAACATGGTTGGGAGACCAATCACCACGGGGCACATCGACGGCACCCCGTTATCATTGGAGATGTTATCTATCAACAACCCCAAGCATACGACTTAAAAACAGGCAAGGAGCAATGGACCACTAGCAAAGTAGGGGTGGGCGGTAACTGCGGAACGTTATCAGCGTCTTCCAGTATGTTGTTTTCGCGCTTGAGCGACTATCCTGGATTCATCGATTTGGGGCAAGCCATGAACAAGGAAAATCTAGTGGAAATCACAAGACCAGGTTGTTGGATCAATATTATTCCAGTTGGAGGCATGGTATTGATCCCGGAAGCAGGATCTGGATGCAGCTGTGAATATTCGATTCACGCTTCAATGGGATTTCTCCCAAGTAAAGATTGATCTAAAGCCATATCAAACAGCCAAAGCCCTCCACACAAACGAGCGAAAAGACGAGCGAAGAATTTAAAGCTGAAGGGAAATGAAGCATAGATCAAGTGCGGCGTTTACACTTATCGAATTACTAGTGGTAATCGCCATTATTGCGCTGCTTGCGGGATTACTCTTGCCGGCCTTGGCTAAGGCAAAGGCCAAAGCACATGGCATTCGCTGCCTCGGTAATATAAAGCAGTTGAGTCTGGGTTGGACGTTATACGCGGACGATCACGAGGGCAAATACGTCAACAACCACGGCCGGGACCAGACCCGTGAACAACGAAACAACTGGGCCAATAACGTCCTAGACTGGGAAGACAGCCCGGATAACACCAACCGCCTCGCGCTCACCTCATCACTGCTTTCGTCGTATATCGGCGACTCGATCTCAATCTTCAAGTGCCCTTCCGACAAGAGCCGCGCCAAGAACGGTACCCGGAACCGTAGCTACTCGATGAATCATCTCGTTGGTGATCCAGGCCCATTGCTCGATGAATTTAATCCTGACTATGTGCAATTCATCACCGATGGACAGCTTCGCAAGCCTTCAACTGTTTTTGTGTTCCTTGGTGAACACCCGGACACCATCAACGACGGCTACTACATGAACCGCTTTCACGAATATAAGTGGGGCAATCTTCCGGCATCATACCATAATGGAGCAACCGCCCTCTCCTACGCAGACGGCCACGCAGCGACGCACCGCTGGAAGGTCACTGGCGAGCACGGCACAGTCCGCGCACCAGTTCAAGGAGCCGTAGGCGGCATCGTCCCAGCCAATCCAAGAACCGATTTCCAGTGGATCATCGACCACTCCAGCGTGCTAAAATAAAATCAACGTTATGAAATCAAAACCAAGCCGAGCGTTTACATTGATTGAACTGCTGGTGGTGGTTGCGATTATTGCCATTCTCGCCTCATTCCTTCTTCCCGCACTTGGAAAAGCCAAGGAAGCTGGGAAAGCAGCCCACTGCAGGGGTAACGAAAAGAACCTAATCCTAGCTTGGATGATGTACCATCAGGACAATGATGACAAAATTGTCGGTGCGCATGACCGAGGTATCAGGCAGGGAGATTGGGTCGGCCGAAAACAAAATATATCAGGAAGGCAAACCGGCCCAACGGCTCCAATCGAGGATGCGATTCGAGGCCTCAAAGACGGGCTTTTATGGCCCTACCTCAACGATCACAAGGTCTATCACTGCGTTGGTGATCGACGTGATTCGCCCATTAAAAGTAGGAAGGTTAATCAAGGCAAAGCGTGGCGAAGCTATGCGATCCCATGCAGCATGAATGGCCCGCCGTATGTAGCCAACGAAGCCATTTCGAAGCACAGCCAACTGAAAACACCATCAACCAAGTACGTTTTTCTAGAGGAGGAAACCGATGTCGGCGGCAACATTAATTGGGGCGGGTGGCTGCTTCCCTACCCATTCATCACTTCTTGGCACGATCCGATAGCCATCCGTCATGGGGACAAGAACTGCCTAGCCTTCGCCGATGGCCACGTTGAATTGCATCGTTGGCTGGACCCACGGACATTCAGGATGTCCGATGGACAGACGCGTGGAGTGTCAGCACCCAACAGCCCCGACCTAAAATATATGCAACGGGGCTATGCTACCGTTAGGGGTAATCCGTAACACGCATTGATTCATCTTATTTGTTGTTCGTTTACAATGCACGTTAGCTGAATAGAAACCAAATTTAACTGTTTGAAGTCCGGACCATCCTCGTCTAACCAAAAGCTCTTTTTTAATCTTTTCTTTCACGAACGAACTCCGAAGAATTACTGAAATGAATCAGTGCATCACCCTCAACCGGCGCCAATTTGCAGTTAGCACCGCAGCCAGCGCGGGAGCTATGCTGTTGCCACGCGGCCCGTACGGCGCCAAGCCAGATCTAAAGCTAAAGCTGCTGACTTACAACGTGTGGTATGGATTCACCAAGAAGCCCAACCGCAAGGCGAGCTATCTAAAGTTCATGAAGGAACAAGCGCCTGATGTCGTCTCGTTGCAGGAATTGAACGGTTATTCCCCTGAAAAGTTGGCCGCCGATGCCAAGACATGGGACCACACGCATAGTATCCTGCTAAAGGAGAAAGGTTTTCCCACAGGAATCACCTCCAACCAACCAATCACCGAAGTGAAACGCACACTCGAGGGCTTTCATCACGGGTTGATGCGTTGCCTGACTCATGGCATCTACGTTTACGCCATCCACCTACACCCCGGCAACTGGGAGATTCGGCTCAGGGAAATCGACCTGCTGTTGAAGGACATCGCAACGCTGCCCCGGGATGCAAAGGTGGCATTGGCTGGAGATTTCAATACCTTTTCACTATACGACAAACCGATCTATGACCGTAGCGAGGACATGGTCCCGTTCTTCAAGAGACTGGATGTACGAACGAAAGGAAAGAACCTACGCAACGACCAGCTCGATTACCGACACCTGAAACGGCTCGAAGATGCAGGGTTTGTTGACTTGATTAACACAAAACGAAAGGCTTTTCTTGGCACGTTCCCAACCCCACTGAGGCGGGACGAAGACATGGGGCCCGATCGTCGGCTGGACTACGTCTTCGCAACGCCCAACCTCGCAACCTATTGCCGTGCCGCATCCTGCATCGTAAACGATACTACAGGGCTTCTATCAGACCACCAACCGGTAAGCGTGACATTTGAACTGACCACCCATTAACAGCACTAGTTAAACATCAAAATCGGTGAGGATTTCCGTCTGCTCGCGACTTTGCAACACGCGGGCTAGGGGTGTGTCGCCGTCCTTAGCCAAGGAATTGCGCAATGCCTCAGCTTTACCTTCGCCTGAGGCGAGCACCCACACTTCGCGCGCTGCAGCCAGAGCGGGGTAACCCAGAGTGATGCGGCGCGGCGGCGGTTTTGGGCCGATCACAGCGCGGTACACCGCCTGCGACCCGACGGCCTCGGTGTCGTCCGGAAAAAGAGAGGCTACATGGCCATCCTCACCCATACCAAGGAACACGAGATCGATAGCAGGCTGACCATTAACTTGGCTCTCAGCAAATTGCTTCAGCTCGTCTATGGCTATTTGCACCGCCTCTGATTCGCTATGCTCAGTCAACACGCGGTGCACTTGACCAGGCGAAACATCCAGAGGCTGAAATAATCCAAGATCCGCCAGCTTGAAATTGCTCTCTTCATCCGTCGAGGGAACTATCCTCTCGTCGCCCCAGAAGAAATGGACATTGTCAAAATCGCTTCGCTGCGACAATGCCACCATCGCCTCGTATAGCAGTTTAGGAATTCGTCCGCCGGAGAGAGCAACGGTGAATGGCTTGCTGTGATCGTGCCGAACCAAGCGATCGAGCCATTGCGCTGCAGCATGTCGGGCCAGCTCGAGTTTGTCTGCAAAGGAGGTGTATAAAGTCATTATTTAGCCGGGGCGGGTATATGCCAAAGATGATTGTCAGCGGCGAGCAGGTCTTCTGCCGCAACTGGCCCCCATGTTCCGGCGGCGTAAAACTCGTGATTAGACAGAGGGGTTTCGCCCCAACCCGCCCGGATATCATCGACGATCTGCCAAGCAGTTTCCACTTCATCACGGCGGATGAAAAGTGTTGCATCACCAGCCATCGCCTCGAGAAGCAATCTCTCGTATGCCTCCGGTGTGTATGCGCCAAATTCGGCGTCGTAACCAAAATGCATCCTCACAGGGCGAGTTTCAATGCTGTTTCCCGGCACCTTGCCGTTGAACCTTAGCGAGATACGCTCATCCGGTTGCAGCCGAAGGGTCAGGGCATTAGCTTGCAGATCGAGATCATCCTGCGCAGCAAACAGCACGTTTGGCGTTGGACGAAACTGCACCCGCACTTCACTCGCACTGTACGGAAGGTTTTTCCCGGTGCGCAGGTAGAACGGCACACCGCTCCAGCGCCAGTTGTCGATGAACAGCTTCACTGCCACAAAAGTTTCAACATTCGATTTAGAATTAACCCGCTCCTCCTGCCGGTATCCCTCGCGGTTTTCACCATTGACCGTACCCGCAAAGTACTGACCACGAACAACATGTTTAGCCACTGCCTCCGGGGTCATCTTACGGATCGATTTGAGTAGCTTGACCTTTTCGTTACGGATGTCCTCCGCCTCTAGAACTGGCGGCGGCTCCATCGCTACAAGCGATAAGATCTGAAGCAAATGATTCTGCATCATGTCACGCAAAGTTCCGGCCTCTTCAAAATATCCTCCCCTACTCCCCACCCCAATGTCCTCGCTGACGGTAATCTGAACGTGCTCGATCGCCTCACGACTCCATAGCTGTTCGAAGATGGCATTTGAGAAGCGGAACATCATAATGTTCTGCACCGTTTCCTTGCCAAGATAGTGGTCGATACGAAAAATCTGCCGCTCAAGCGCATGTTTAATTAGTTGATTATTTAGCAATTGCGCTGATTGCAGATCACGCCCGAAAGGTTTCTCCACCACAACCCGCTGCCAATTAACGTCATTCTGCTCATAGCGCTTGAGCAGCCCAGCTGCTTGCAGTTGATCCACCACCTCGCCATACAAACTGGGCGAAACCGCTAGGTAAAAAACAAGATTGCCGAACTGGGCCGCATGATCGGAAGCAGCCAATCGCTTGGCCAGCCCACCGTAGGCCCCAAAATCGGTCAGGTCGCCTCGATGATAGTAGAGGTTTCCTGAAAAGGCCTGCCACTTGTTGGCATCGACTCGGCGTGTGCGAGAGTATTTCTCGATCCCAACGCGCATTTCATCCCGCCAGCTCTCGTCTGTTTTTTCGCGACGTGCAAAGCCAACCACACGGAACGAGGATGGCATTTGTCCATCGGTGTAAAGATGATATAGCGCTGGGATAAGCTTGCGAATGGTCAAATCACCGCTCGCGCCGAAGATGACAATTGTGCAGGGGTTATCCAATTTGTGCCCGTCCTGAATATCGGACATGGAGTTTAATTTGCTTAAATCCACCATAATATAACCTGGGTGGAAAGCAAAGTGGTGGCTGGACCCGGAATCGAACCGGGGACACACGGATTTTCAGTCCGTTGCTCTACCAACTGAGCTATCCAGCCAACACCCCAAAAAAGGGAGGCGCATCCTACGCATCGCCTCTATAAGCCTCAAGCATTTTCAGGAAAACGACTTTTGGTCAGCTAGTTATCACTCCTTAAAATCGTCATGGAATTCGCGACCTGCGCGAGTCGCAGCAACGTAGCCGGCACGAATAACAAAGTCGCTAAACCGTTCGCCATCGTAGCGTTCATTCGCGTAGCGTTCAAAAATCGGTCGCATGATGCCGACGATTTCCTCCTGCTTGACAGAAATTTTGTAAAGCTTGTTCAAACGGTCGCCGGTGAAGCCCCCCCCAAGATAAATATTATACTTTCCCGGAGCCCTTCCAACAAACGCGATCTCAGCAATGTACGGCCGGGCACAGCCGTTCGGACAACCGGTCATACGAATGGTGATCGGCTCTTTTTCCAATCCGATCTCCTTCAAAACAGCCTCTAGTTCCCCAATGAGATCTGGCAGGTAACGTTGGGCCTCGGCTAAGGCCATACCGCAGGTTGGAAGAGCAACACAGGCCAATGAATTTAGACGCAGACCGGATTGATCGTAGCAGTTAGCCAACTTATATTTTTCGAGTAACACCTCGATAACAGCCCGCTTGGCAGGTAAGACGTTGGCAATAATCAAGTTCTGATTCCCTGTTAGCCGAAAGTCACCCTCGTGTACCTTGGCGATCTCTCTCAAACCGGTGCGCATGGGGAAATCTTCGGTATCGACCACACAACCATTCTGAATAAACAGCGTGAGGTGGCTGTTACCATTCTCGTCATCAACCCAGCCGTAACGATCACCATTGTGCTCAAAAGTAAACGGCCTTGCTTCGCCAAGACTATAGCCAAGCCTTTTCTCGACCTCGCCGCGGAACCAGTCAAGTCCACGATCTTCGATGGTGTATTTTAGCCGGGCGTGTTTACGATCGGTACGGTCACCGTAATCGCGTTGGGTTGTGACAATTTTCTCGGCCACATCGGTTACCTGCTCTGGAGTGCAAAAGCCAAATACATCGGCCAGACGCGGGAAAGTCTTGGCCTGGCCATGGTTCATCCCCATGCCTCCTCCTACGGTAACTGTATAGCCAACAATTTTGTCGTCTTTAATGACCGCAACAAAGCCAAGATCGTTTGCATACAAGTCGACGTCGTTGCTAGGTGGTATAGCTACAGCGATTTTAAATTTCCTAGGCAAATAGGTTTTGCCATAGATCGGTTCTTCTTCTGGATCAGTGTCGAGCGTAACCTTTTGTTTCTCGCCGTTTTCATCTTCTAACCAAATCTCATGATAAGCCTTTGTAGCTGGGGTGAGGTGCAAGCTTATGGCCTTGGCCATATCAAGAGCCTCTGCGTGCAATGCAGATTGGTACGGGTTTGGATTGCACATAACATTGCGGTTCACGTCTCCACACGCCGCTACTGTGTCCATCAAAGAGTCGTTGATCTTACGGATTGTGAGCTTGAGGTTCTTCTTTATGATTCCGTGCAATTGGAATGCTTGGCGCGTGGTTAACTTGAGCGTGCCATTGGCGTAGTCAGTACAGAATGCATCCATGTCCAACCACTGTTGCGGAGTACACACTCCGCCGGGCAATCGAACACGCGTCATAAAAGAATAAGCTGGCTCAAGCTTGGCCTTGCGACGCTCACGGCGAATGTCGCGGTCATCTTGCTGATAGATGCCGTGAAATTTAGTAAGTTGGGTGTCATCTGCAGCAAGCGCTCCAGTCGATTGATCGAGCAGTCCCTCGGCAATGGTACCTCGCAGGAGATTGCTTGCCTCCTTGATGGTCTCATTTTTAGCTAGCTTCGGGTTTTCACCTCTGTTGTTTTGAAATGCCATCCGCAATATTAATCCCTCCGAATTGGCGGGAGGGAGGGAAGATGCAAGATAAGGCGGAAAAAATCAAACCGCCCTTAGTCAAGCCACCCTTCAAGATCATCATAAAAACACCTTGAAAACTGAGAAAAAAACACATATCATCATATCTTGATTTGTTGATATCAAAATGATCTAAAAATTTATTAGCCACTTTTATCATGGGTAAAAACTACATTTTTTCCTCGGAATCGGTTGGCGAAGGTCACCCGGACAAAGTCTCAGACACCATCTCAGATGCTGTGCTTGACGCATGCCTTGCACAGGACAAATTCAGCCGTGTCGCCTGCGAGACATTCGTTAAAAGCAACGTAGTCTGCGTTGGCGGCGAAATTACGACCAAGGCAAAATTCGACGTTGAACAGGTCGTGCGCAATGCAATCCGTGAGATCGGCTATGTCAACAGTGACGATGTCTTTCACGCCGACGAAGTATTTATAAATAATTACCTGACAGCCCAGAGCCCCGATATCTCACAGGGCGTTGACGCCAAGGCAGCTACAGGTAAAGCCACTGCCGAACAGGGCGCAGGTGACCAAGGACTGATGTTCGGCTTCGCGTGCGACGAGACCCCTGAATTGATGCCTGCGCCAATCATGTATGCGCATCGGCTTGGAAGGCAACTGACAAAACTCCGCAAGGCCGGCAAGGCCAAGTGGTTGCGCCCTGACGCCAAAAGTCAGGTTTCCGTGCAATACATCGACGACAAGCCGGTGAAAATTACCAGCGTGGTCATCTCCACCCAACACGCTGCAGATGCCTCAAACAAGACTATCCGTGATTTTATCAACAAGCAGGTTATCCAAAAGGTGCTGCCAAAGAAAATGATGGCCCGCAATACACAAATCCTTATCAACCCAACAGGAAGATTTGTCGTTGGAGGACCTCAGGGCGACAGCGGACTGACCGGTCGAAAGATCATTGTCGACACCTACGGCGGTATGGGCCGACACGGAGGAGGCGCATTCAGCGGTAAAGACCCAAGCAAGGTCGACCGAAGTGCCGCCTACATGGGCCGCTACGTGGCCAAGAATATCGTGGCTGCCGGCTTAGCAAAACGCTGCGAAATTCAGTTCGCCTATGCCATTGGTTACCCCGATCCGGTCTCCGTATGTGTCGACACCTTCGGCACAGGTGTGGTTGACGACACCAAAATCGCCGCTGCCACGGAGAAAGTGTTCAGTTTCAAGCCGGCCGACATCGTCCGGCAATTAAAGCTGCTACGCCCAATTTATTGCGATACTACGAACTACGGTCACTTCGGAAAAGTAGATGACCTAACGACAATCACATGGGAAAAAACGGACAAATTAACCGCTCTGAAGAGGGCTATTTAATTTGACTACCTCAATCGAATAGTAATTTTTAATTAACATGACAGATACATTAGTCACCAAGAATACAGAAGACTACCTTGTTGCCGACATCAATCTGGCAGAATTCGGTCGAAAAGAGATCGCTATAGCCGAAAAGGAAATGCCCGGCCTGATGGCCACGCGCGAAAAGTACGGCCCCGAAAAACCGCTCAACAACGTCAAAGTAATGGGCTCATTGCACATGACCGTGCAGACTGCTGTGCTGATTGAGACTCTCGTTGAATTGGGTGCGGATGTGCGCTGGTGTTCCTGCAACATTTTCTCCACACAGGATCACGCCGCGGCGGCCATCGCAGCATCTGGCATTCCGGTTTTTGCGTGGAAGGGTGAGACTCTTGAAGATTACTGGGACTGCACATTTAAAGCATTGACCTGGCCGGACGGCTCAGGGCCGGACCAAATTGTTGATGACGGCGGTGATGCAACACTGCTAATTCATAAGGGTGTCGAACTGGAAAATGGGAGCAACTGGGTAAACACCGAGTCCGGTAGCGATGAGGAACAGATCATCAAAAATCTGCTCAAACGTGTTCAAGCAGAAAAGCCGATTCACTGGAGCAAGGTTGCAGAATCGATAGTCGGTGTTTCTGAGGAAACCACCACCGGCGTACACCGACTTTTGCAGATGGAAGAACGCGGTGAACTGCTGTTCCAGGCGATCAACGTGAACGACTCGGTGACCAAGTCAAAGTTCGACAACGTCTACGGCTGCCGACACTCGCTGGTGGATGGCATCAAACGGGCTCTGGATGTACTGGTTTCTGGGAAAGTCGCGATGATTTGCGGCTACGGTGATGTCGGGAAGGGCTCTGCCGAGTCACTCGCAAACGAACGCGCTCGTGTAATGGTATCGGAAGTGGACCCAATTTGCGCCCTGCAAGCCTGCATGGCAGGATATCAGGTGACCACCGTGGAGGATGCCCTGCCGGATGCTGACATTTATGTTACTACCACAGGCAACAAGGATATCATCACGGCAGATCACATGAGCCGGATGAAGGACCAAGCAATCGTATGCAACATCGGCCACTTCGATAACGAGATTCAGGTGGCCCAATTAGAGGCCATGGAAGGCGTCACCCGAGAAGTAATCAAAGATGACTCTATCCCCGGGGGTCCAGTGACACGATTTACCTTTCCGGACGGACACTCTATATATCTGCTCGCTGAAGGTCGATTAATCAACCTTGGTTGTGCAACGGGTCACCCGAGCTTCGTCATGTCCAACAGCTTCACCAACCAGACGATTGCCCAGATCGACATCCGGAAAAATCCAGACCGGAAAGTGAGTGTGTATCGTCTTGATAAAGAACTAGACGAAGAAGTGGCACGCCTGCACTTGGATAAGCTAGGAGCTAAGCTCACACAACTCTCACAAGAACAGGCTGACTATATCGGTGTACCAGTCGAAGGCCCCTACAAGCCGGAGCATTACCGCTACTAGGCAAAACAAAAGAACAGTATCTTTCAAGCGGGGCCAAGCGCCCCGTTTTTTATGCCCTGGCTAAACGCAGCCTATTCGCAATTTTTATTGAGAATCCGCCGGGCGGCTTCGCGCACAGACTCAGCCAACTCAGCAGGCTTGATAACCTGTGCGTTGCCGCACCAGGTCATCACCCAACGCTGTACTTCGCTTAAGCTGTCAAGTCGCATTGTCAACTCCACGCCACCGTCCTTTGTATTGCGCTGTTTCTGCGTCGGATGCCAGCGTTTCTCTCGTATGTAGTCGGCAACAAGTTCGTTGAATCGAATTACGATCTCCTGCTCTTTATCACCGGTAAAAATCGCAAAACTCCCACGAAGTCGTTGCTCGAGTGAAAACTTTTTGGGCGGCTTGAACCGCATGCCAGTCGACTCCAAACAGCTAATACGCGCCGGAGTAAACGTACGAATGTCGTTACGCAAATGACAATGGGCGAACAGGAACCACTCGCCGTTAATATTTGCCAGATGGTAGGGATCGACAACGCGCGAATCGGCCCGACGCTTGCCTGGCTTTCTGTACTTGAAACGGATCTGCCGGTGTCCAGCGGCCGCCTTGGCAAGAATATCGACGACCTCTAGGTTTAAGATCGGCTCGGCACTTGTGCGGAATGAAATGCTATGGTCGAGATCGTCGAGGTTGAACGAAATCGTATCAGTCAGCGAATCGGCGACTTTGCGGAAGGCGCTTACAAGCGGTTTCTCAAAACTGGTGCCACGATACTGCTGCAACGCCTTTTCAGCGACAAGCATAGCAAACAGTTCGCCTTCACTAATCTGTACAGTTGGAAACGGCCCTACATCTCCATCGTAGCAATAACCATTGTATGCCGACTCAAATAGTACCGGTAGTTCCATCCGATCGCGCATGAATGCGATGTCGCGGTAGATGGTCTTGGTCGTAACCTCAAGCGTAGTCGCCAACTGGGTAGCATTTGGGTGACGTTCCCCCTTCAGCAGGTTGTGAATCTTAAGCATCCGCTCGATGGGCGGACGGGATAAACGCTCGTGGGTTCGCTTTCGCTTGGCTGCCATTATCAAAACCAAGTTATGCCTAGCTCACTCGCTCAGCTAAATAAATGCAGCAAAACAGCCCATTAACCTAGGACACTCGAAGATCATACTGACTAGGCTCAAATACTACTTGAGCGTCGTCAGAAATTCCTCGTTCGTCTTGAACTTAACCAAGGCCTGTTTAATCGTCTCCATGGCGTCAATCGGGTTCATATCGGTCATGGTACGGCGTAGTTTGTGGATCGCGTCAAGGTGCTGAGGCGGAAACAATTGCTCTTCCTTACGCGTGCCGCTCTTTGGAATGTCGATCGCGGGATACACCCTGCGTTCAGCCAACTTACGGTCTAGCACCAATTCCATATTGCCGGTGCCTTTAAACTCCTGAAAGATCAGTTCGTCCATTCGTGAGCCGGTATCGATCAGAGCTGTAGCGATAATCGTGAGAGAACCGGCCTCTTCCGTCTTGCGCGCAGAAGCAAAAATTTTTCGCGGAATCTCCAAAGCTCGTGCATCTACGCCACCGGTCATTGTACGACCAGAGCCCCCGTGCACAGAGTTAAAAGCACGAGCCACGCGAGTAATTGAGTCGAGCAGCACAAATACATCTTTGCCTGTCTCAACAAGACGGCGGCAACGATCGATCACGAGACGAGAAAGGCGAACATGTGTTTCTAGGTCCTGATCATTTGAAGATGCGATAACCTCAGCATCGACAGATCGAGTGAAGTCCGTTACTTCCTCTGGGCGCTCGTCAATCAGCAGTACAATCGCCTGCACATCCGGATGGTTGGTGGTAACAGCGTTGGCGATCTGCTTGAGGATTGTCGTCTTGCCTGTACGAGGCGGGGCGACTATGAGGCCTCGGGTACCTTTGCCGATCGGTGTTACGAGATCAATGATTCGAGTCTCAACGACATCTGGGGTGGTCTCAAGGTTGAACTTTTCAAGCGGATTGATGGTGGTCAGGTTCTCGAAGCGGACCACGTCGGCATACTCCGCAAACGGAATGCCGTTGACACTAATCACCTCCTTGAGTTGAGGGCTAGTACCGCGGTGGGGCGGTTGCAAACGGCCCTCGATCAGTGCTCCCTCACGAATGGCAGTGCGCTTGATCGTGTCAGGCGTGACAAAGATGTCGGAAGGCTTGGGCTGATAATTATTACTCTCAGACCGGAGAAACCCAAAACCCTTATCGGACACCTCAAGGAAACCAGAGCCGGTTTCGGGCACCTCGATCTGTGGACGCTTTCGTTTATGACGCCGGTTGAAAGAATGCCTATGAGGACCGCTCCTGTTGGACGAACCCTTATTGGGCTTGTTATTGTCTCTTGAACCACTCACACCTTGAATAACACGAGAAATCGTGAATTGAACCTTTCAGAATTTAGAACAGAACCAAATGCAAAAAATTGCAGTTTATGCTCTGGCTCTGGCGGAAGAAGCCCGCCGGGAAAGTGGATACGCCCCATCGTGTCTGGAAGCAAGCCCTATTTTTCACCTTTTTACTTGTTCAAGCAGAACGATCATTGTGATAAACCGGTGGCCAATAACTTGATCTGTTTCAAGTCTAGCTTGCCAGTGCCAAGATAAGGCAACTTTTCCACCTTGAAAAATTGGTCACGGCGCGGCTTCCAAATGTTCGGCAGCCCACTATCTGTTAACTTTCCGTGCAACGCGTCCAAGGAAGCCTCAACGAGTTCTTGATAAAGTACGACCAAGCGTTCGCCCTTTTTTTCGTCCGGTACGCCGGTTACAGCAAAGGTCTGCTCAGTGAGTTCGCCCAGTTCATGCAATTTTTCCTCCACCTTGATGTGAGGCACCATCTCGCCACCGATCTTGCTGAAACGGCTCAACCTATCAGTTATCATTAAGAAACCGTCCTCATCCATCGTGGCGATGTCGCCGGTAGTGTACCAGCCGTCGCTTAGGACCTCGGCAGTTTTCTCCGCTTGACCAAGATAACCCTGCATCACATTTGGTCCCTTAACGAGTAAGAGCCCCGCTTGACCAAGTGCAAACGGCTCGCCGGTTTCGGGATCGACAATGCGCGCCACCATCCCGGGCAACGGATGCCCAATACTGCCGCGCTTAGCTCCGATCTGCCTGAAGCCGGCCGAACGAAAATCGCGCGTATTGATTGTCACCACCGGTGAAGTTTCGGTAGTGCCGTAGCCCTCCATCGGCCGCAAGCCAAACCGATCCTCAAACGCCAAAGCCAAGCGCTCCGGCAACTTCTCCGCACCGGCCAGAACAAACTGCACGCTACCGAATTGTTCTGGTGTGCATGCGCGCATGTAAACCTGCAGAAACGTCGGCGTAGCCAACAGGAATGTCACCCGGTATCCTCCCAGCAACTCGCCAATGCCCCGACCATCGACTGGATTTGGGTGATACACCGCCCCCGCCCCAAGCAGCGGGGGCAGCCACAGCGTACCGGTGAAACCAAACGAGTGGAAAAACGGCAGAATGCCAAGTAATCGGTCGGTTTTATCCAACGCAAACGCCTGGCCAACCTGCTGGATGTTGGACACAACGTTGTAGTGCGACAGCATCACACCCTTTGGCGTACCGGTGCTTCCACTCGAGAAAATGACCGAGGCCAAGTCATCCATAGCCACTTTGCGTTTACTACCGAGAAGTTTCTCCAGCATGCCAACCGGCAACAGTGCCGCAGCCAAGGCAGCGGTAAGTTTGCCGCCCACGCCGATCGACTTGGCGACGTCCTCCAACAAAATCGTCTCAATCGGCAAATCGAGTTTGGCCTGCTCGAGGAACGCTTTCGACGTAACTACCGTGCGGATGTTACACTGCCCAATGCAGGAGCCAAGCGCCTCCCCCGAGAGCGTGTAGTTCAAGTTCACAGGTACCCGGCCAGCCAACGATGCAGCATAGTTAATCAGCGCACCAGCCACCGTCGGCGGCATGAGGATACCGACCATCTCCTGACCCGCCCACTTACGACGCAACGCTTGGCCAAGAGCAATCGCTCCGACCAGTGCGGCACCGCAACGCATGCTGCCCTTGTTGGCGTCCGCCGCAAAAAACCGGAACGGATGTTTTCTGAACGCCCACACGAGACTGCGGTGTAGTGGCTTCATATGGCGCTTGCGATGCACCCAAGCATCCGCACCCAGTTCCTGCACCGCCTCGCGCACCTTGACCGGCGGAGCATCGGGCGGCAGAGGCACACCGTAGCTCACCGTCACGCGGTACGGAATACGCCTAGGCAGCTTGAAGAAAAACCGACTGCGCGAGTAACTAAAAATGCTGCCCCACACGCCGTCGAGATGGATCGGGATAATCGGCGCGTCGACATTTTGCATAATTTTCTCGTAGCCGCGCCGGAATGGCAACATCTGCCCAGTGCGTGTGATCTGGCCTTCGGCAAAAATGCAGACCACCTCCCCATCACGAATCGTCTGACTGGCAACCTTGAGCGACTTGATCAGGTCGCGAGGCCTCGACTCGGAAGAGATTGGGATGCACTTCATGATCCGCGCAAAGGTTCCCATCACCTTTTGCTTCATGTAACCCGCGTACATGATGAAACGGATCGGCCGGTCGGTGGACGCCTGCAACAACAGCACGTCTACGAATGACAAGTGGTTGCAGACAAACAACGCCCCGCCCCGCTCCGGGATGTTATCCCGGCCGACAATATTCAGCCGGTAAATTGTTCGGGTAACAAAAAACCCCAAAAGTCGAATGAGAGAATCCGGCAACAGGTAGACAATGTAAGAAGTTCCAAGAAACATGAGCAGTCCGATAGCAAGAAATGTATTCTGCGCAGACAAGCCCAACACTTTATCTGAAGTCAGTAGATAATAAACTCCTGCAGACAAAAGGATACCCACAAAAGTAAGTGTTTGCGATGCGGCCACAACCGTGCCCTTATCCCGCTTATCCGGACGCTGCTGGATTAGTGCATAAATAGGGACTAGAAAAAAACCACCACAGAAACCCAGTGCACCTGTGCTGAAGTACGCCCAGGTTTTTCCAGGATTATCAACCGACAAAAATACGCAGAACACCACCATTCCAAGTGACCCGAGCGGGATCAACCCATACTCGATTTTCTTGGCGGAAACAAACCCTGCGACTAGGCAACCGGCACCAATACCTACCGCGATAGTCGCTTGCAGATAGCTACTGTCTAGATCATTCAAACCTAGTACCTCTTTACCATAAATCACGAGATGCAACTGGATCATCGCCGCAATGAAGAAGAAAAACATCTCCCCAAGAACTGCAAAATAAAGAGGTCTGTCTGGATAAATGCGCTTTATCTGGTGTAACAATTCTCCAGAAAAATTGTATCGTAACTTCTTTGTCGAATTCGAACTGGGAATCCGAGTGATGCCCAAGCTGCAAACCAGTCCGACAATCGCCAATCCCACCAGCACCAACCCGGCTTTAGGTGAACTAGTATTAACTCGATCTGAAATAAACCCGGCCGCAACCATACCAAGAATAATGGCCATATTGGTTCCCATTCCGATAACTCCGTTACCCCAAGCCAGTTTCTCTGGTGGTAATAACTCCGGCAGGCTGCCGTACTTGGCCGGACCAAAAAAAGCACTCTGAGTACTCATCAGAAAAATTACCGCCACGATGAAGAACACATTGCCCTGCATCAAAGCGAACGTTGCCAGAATCATAATTAGCACCTCAGCCAACTTCGTACCCACGGCAACCATCTTCTTTGAGTAACGGTCTGACAGATAACCTCCTGCAAGTGAGAAAACGATGAACGGAACCGAGAACACCCCACCAATGACTGGAATCAGAGAATCAATTTTTGAGCTGTCGCCTTCGAATGATTTCATTACGAAAAAAATCGCAAGGAACTTATACAGATTGTCGCTAAACGCTCCCTGAAACTGAGTAGCAAACAAACTCCAGAAACCGCGAAGTGATTCTCTTGCTTTATTGTGGTTTTGAATTTTTTGGTCGGGCATCTGGTTCGCAGATCGCAGCTTACACTCCGCCATTGATTGATGCGAATTGATAAAATCAATGTCGCAATCGACTCAATCGATACTCAGGTCGCTTGCGTTTGGCCAAAAGACGGGTGTAGTATGAATTCTGTTTTAGGATGGATTTGATGGCAGGATGGATTTGATGGCAGAGAACAGGTTGGCACTTACACGGCGCGAGTTTCTGGGGCGTGGTGCCACCGGCATCGGTGCTGCGGCCCTGGCATCACTGCTCGGCCAGAGGCTTGGGAATGCTGCTGCGCATATCGAAACCGGATTCCCTCAGTTTCCGGCCAAAGCCAAACGAATCATCTACCTCACCCAATCCGGCGCGCCCTCTCACACCGACCTTTACGATTATAAACCGGACCTGAAGGCATGGCGCGGCAAGGAGTTGCCAGCTTCTATACGTA